>JAFUUW010000079.1 GCA_017471265.1 Alphaproteobacteria bacterium | reverse complement strand
TCGCTGCATCTCGATGAAGTGCTGAAACTTGGAGCATTTTTGCAATACACGGTATTTTGACATTCGTTGAAGCACCGAGATGTAAAGAAAGTACAAATATTTATTGAAAAAGGAGATTATAAAAATAACCTCAAATTAAATTTCAAACAGAAGATATTGCGCCGTACAAGCGTATTCCACTTGCCTCTGCCATATTTTTCCACGGTGCACTATTCAGACTCTCTCTTGTCGAAATCACAGCGTCGCTGGGATGGAGGTGAGAGGGGTTATCTACTTAACCCCCTGGAGTATAAAACAAGAAATATATTCATCATGCAAAGAAGATAAAAACAATGGAGATATAATTTGAATTTTTAGATAACAGATTAGAGACAAAACTCTGGATAATTCCTCCACGCCTTAATATGTGTTTTCATCGTTGCACGTCCAGTTTCTTACAGAGCATTTATTGTTAGCACCACACCACCACCGTCGCTAGCCTATATGGGGAAAGATTTTTCCGCCAAAAAGAATTTTGGTTTGAAGTCTTTCAGCACTCTGATGTATTCGAAAAACAGCTGCCCTCTGGCATCGTCAATTCCCTTGAGTGAGCCCGCCTCTGCCCAAGATTGACAGGGGGAGCCGCCAATTATTCCGTCAACCTCATCACCAACAAATCTCTTGATGTCAGATTTTCCTACCTGTCTTATGTCGCCTTTTATCAAGTGCGTTTTGGGGTGGTTAACCTCAAACGTCTCCCATAGTTTTATCAATCTCGTCTGCAACAGGAATATCAAAACCCGCTTTCTCAAACCCGAGGTCAAACCCTCCACATCCGCTGAATAGATAACCTACCGGCTATAAGCCGATAGTTCTGTTGGCACACTGGGAAAAGAATAAGCAAAGTAAACTCTTAGAACTCTGAAACCCTAAAGCTATACTGCTTACAATGTGTCACTTATTTTTGTACCTCCTTTGTACTTATTTGTCCGGACATTGCGACAAAACATCCTTTTGCCCACAAATGTTGTCGCCAGTACCGTTTCCTTAATTCCTGAAACTCACCTTGCAGTTTCCTGCTACTTTCCCCTTCATATATCGTACGATCTTCGATACTGAGAGATAAGGAGGTATGGTATCAGCATATGTACACGATCAGGATTTACGTTTTTGCTTATTATGTCTATGTAGTTGGCAGAATATATTCTCTTTATCCCTTCTATGCATCTTAAACAATGTTACCGTATAACACCCTGTGCTTATATTCCGCCCAGAATGCTATACCGTATACACTATGTGAATTTCTTTTGTATGCCATACCTCCCACAGCACGAAAATATTCGTCTAAAAGCAAAGGTTTTCATCCTTCTCACGTTTCGGAAATAAACTAATCACGTTCATAATACGACCCCGCGACTACAGCAATTTGATGCAGCCTTTAGGCAAATTTTTGAGAAACCTCGATGGGACGGTGTATGTCGGGTTATATGCGCCATACATACTCCGCCTCTGACAAAGAGTTATGTATACTTCTCGCTTTGCGCGAGTTATAGCGACATAACAAAGGCGGCGCTCCTCTTCGACACCAATCTCTCCCTTTTCGGCAATAGACTTTTGATGCGGGAGGATGTTTTCCTCGAACCCCGGTATAAAGACCGTGTGATACTCGAGCCCTTTTGCCGCATGGATCGTTGATATGGTTACACTATCACGTGTCGTCGCACTGGCATTATCGAGCACCAAGCTGACATAATCCAAAAACTCGTTGACGCTTTCGAACTCCCGCAATGCAGTTACCAATTCATCTAAGTTTTCGAGACGTGCTCCATTCTCTACTGTCTTTTCCGCCTTCAGCATCTCGATATATCCGCACTCGTCCAAAATTTTTTGCATAAGCTCAGATGGAGAAAGGACATTCGCAGCATCTCGCCAAACGTCCAGTTGTCTGAAAAAGTCAGAAAGCTTTGCAGCGATATTAGCGTTTGAGCTTTCAGCAAATTGCCGAGCCGCCTTCCGCAACGATATCGACTGTTCCCTCGCTATGCCATAGAACTTGTTTAGCGAAGTAGCACCTACTCCACGCTTTGGAAGATTTACGATACGTTCAAAAGCTATACCATCGTCAGGATTTGTCGTCAGACGCAGGTACGCCACTGCATCTTTCACTTCCTTACGTTCATAGAATTTAAATCCACCAACGACGGTATATGGAATGCCCGCAGATAAAAATCGCTCCTCGAACACACGGGTCTGGAAAGCTCCTCGAACTAAAATAGCCATATCACTCAGTGCTATGTGATTTCGGCTTTTGTTCTCAATCAGTCCGGCTATAAACCTCGCCTCGGATATGGGATCCGGCAGAGCTTTGATAATCACCGGTAGCCCTGTATCCGCTTCTGTCCAAAACTCCTTTTTCATGCGCATAGAGTTGTTTGAAATAAGCGCACTTGCTGCTTTGATTATGTTTTTCGTCGACCTGTAATTTTGCCCAAGGCGAATGATTGTGGGATTTCTAAAGTCTTTATCGAACTTCAGTATATTTCCCACATCAGCTCCACGCCAGCTGTATATCGACTGATCATCATCTCCCACACAACATAGGTTTCCATGTTTCAGAGAGAGCAACTTTAACCAAATATACTGCGCAGCATTCGTGTCTTGGTACTCGTCGACCATAATGTATTTGAATTTTGCCTGAAAGCGGTCGAGAATATCATTATTACTTTTGAAAATGTCAACGGATATTTTCAATATGTCTCCGAAATCTATGGCATCAAGAGAGCGGAGCATATTTTGATACGGCAAATATAGACTAGCGGCTATGCTCTCGACAGAAAATCGCTGTGCCATCTTTAGCGCTTCATCGGCTCCTCGGCATTGATCCTTCCAGCGATTGATGTAGTACGCCATCTGCTTCGGCGTGTACCTTTTGTCAGTTATGCCACTTTCCGCCATAACCTTCTTCAACAACCGCAGTTGGTCATCTGCATCCACTATCGTGAAATTCGAACTCCTGTGAAACAATTCATGAAACGGTCGGATCATATGAAGTGCCAGAGAGTGAAAGGTACCAATCCACAAACTATTCCCTCCCACAGAATGCAGTTCCCCTGATTGCGATAACAGAGCAAGAGCACGCTCTTTCATTTCTCTTGCCGCTTTGTTCGTGAACGTAACCGCCAAAATTTCATTCAGCTGGCATAGCCCCTCGGAGACTATGTAGGCTATGCGAGATGTCAAAACTTTGGTTTTCCCAGTTCCAGCTCCTGCCAAAACGAGAACCGCCCCCTCAGTCGTCTGGACAGCTTCCCGCTGTTCCTTGTTAAGAGACGACCAGTCAAACATCGTACCGAATGAAACACCCCTCAGATAGCCGGAATTGTAACATAAACCAACGCTAACGGCAATGTCGAAGGAGGTGTGAAGGCTGGCAGATTGTGGCACGCTTGAAAGGCGGATTAAAAGAGAAAAATCTTATATTTTGAATGTTTAAGATTGTTATACTTATAATATTTTGTTTTTCTATATATTTTTACAATACGCCTATTCAGTAACGGCGTTGCTTACATCGTCTATATTTTCAATTTTCAGGCTTTCTCTCATAACTTTCTACTAAATTTTTCATCCGTATACTGTATGAATTTTTGTTCTGAGATGTGTGGAGATATCTAGGAAAACATATTTATGCGATCAAGACGGTTACATTCCTGCGGTTGGAAAAATATACTTCTCGTATTACATCTGCATGTCTTTCGGTAATATTCCTGTAGAGCATTCCACGTAGAGTATTATACTGCATACAGCACATCACACAGAAAGGCACGTACAAAAACACCATCTCTCAATAATTTCAAGTTATAGAAAAAAGAGGTAGCTTACCGGCTGAGGGCTGGGAGA
The DNA here is from genome assembly GCA_017471265.1 of Alphaproteobacteria bacterium. Classification (GTDB taxonomy): domain Bacteria; phylum Pseudomonadota; class Alphaproteobacteria; order RUG11792; family RUG11792; genus RGIG4847. The sequence goes on along the minus strand of JAFUUW010000079.1, from coordinate 8,532 downwards.
TTTAGGGAACGCCTGAAAAAAGAATTAAAAAAGTAGATGCCTAAATTCAGAATTTTAATCTGTCGCGCTTATGGTATTCCGTTATGTATTTTGGGAAATCTTTTTGTGTCCATTTGTTCGAACATTGTTGTAAAATATCCGCTTATCTATAGTTTTTAAAATTTCTCTTGTAAATTTTCATTATTCTTTTTTCTCATGTACTGTACGACCTTTGACACCGAGAAATGAGGAGGTATTGAGATCAGCATTATATAATCGGAGTTTATATTTTTTGCTTATTATATCTGTGTACTTAGCGGAGCATACCTTCATTATTATTTACATAGCTTTCTATAACACTACCGTCACATATACTATATTTTGCGCGGAATATTATGCGAACTTCTTTTGCATGTCATACGTTACACTAAAGTGTCCGCCTAACGGTGATGCCTTCACCCTTTCCACGACGGACACGAGTTTTACAACATAACTCAACATTAAAGCAATTAAATTTTTGTCATTTTCAACCCGTTCACCTTTCCAATCTATGTCTAAACCACGTTATCTGGCGTTTGGCGTAGTGTCTAGAATTTTTTATGGCAAGAGCTCGCATTTCGTCGAATGAGCACTGCCCGCACAGATATTGTGCTATTTCCTTTGCGCCGATTGCCTTAAATATCGGATAGTTCCGTATGTCGTTGCCGTTTCCGATTTTTTGCAGCAATTTTGCAACTTCCCCAATAGCTCCTTGTTGCAACATCCTGTCAAACCGCAATTCGATACGTCGATATAATTCTGCTCGCTCACAATTCATAACTTCGACATCGAACTCAACGTCGTTTACAAATGTCTCCTTGGGCATTTTCCAAAAATGCCGAATGGATCTTCCCGTTTCCAAAAAAATTTCATATGCCCGTACTAGCTGGTGATGTTTTTCCGGAGGAAGCAGATTTTCGAGTTCTGGATCCAGTTCGTATAGTGTTTCGCATAACTTTGCGAAATTATCTGATGCCAACTCCACTGCCTCTTCTCTATTCTGTTTGGAAATCACTGGCATCGGCGAAACACCGTACATAAGTGTGTTCACATAAAGACCAGTTCCTCCAGCCACAACCGGCATACGTCCATTTTGCAACGTTTCCTCAATCTCTGCCGCAGCCAGTCGAGCCCATTCAACAGCGTTCGTTTGCTGATCGTACCTCAAATACCCAAACAGTCTATGCTCGACGGTTGCCATTTCATCATATGTTGGAAAGGCCGTCAAAATTTGCAACTCGTCATATACCTGCAAACTATCGCAATTGATAACCACACCACTTTGCGCTCGTGCCACATCTATGGCTCGTGCAGTCTTACCCGTGGCAGTTGCCCCGACGATTATCTTGACGCGCCTCATATTTTCAGCTTTTTCAAATTCGGATTACTTTCCACAAGCTGTCGTATTTTTGTGTCAGATACGTGCGTATATATCTGTGTCGTAGATATGTCCTTGTGTCCCAGGAGCTTTTGTATGCTCAGCAGATCCGCGCCATGGGAAAGCATATGGGTCGCGAAGGCATGGCGTATAACATGCGGCGAAATTTTGCTTGGCGGAATTCCGACATTTATGGCGACCTCCTTTAGCAACTTCGCAAATCCCTGACGGGTCATATGCCCTTCCTTAGCTCTTGGCGATGGGAAGAGGTACTTACAGACAGGTAATGTTCGGAGATAAGCAAATACAGCCTCAACAGCAGTGGTATTGAGTGGCACTATACGCTCCTTGCGTCCCTTGCCTCGCACCAAGAGAAGATATCGCCCTGTATCGCCGTCTTCAATTATGGCATCGCGTGTCATCGAGACTAGTTCCGATACACGAACACCTGCACCGTACAGTATGTGAAGCATCGCTTTCAAGCGTAGGTTAGCATTTGTCTCAAAGAAGGTCAGTAGGCGCCGCACCTCCTCTTCAGAAAGTACCTTTGGCAAAGGCTGATTCTTGGCACGTAACTTTACGCCGATCATAGGATTTTTAGTGATGGCTTTCTCATCACGCAGAAATGCAAAAAACTGCCGCAACGCAGAGACCTTACGCATAACAGACGATTGCTTGGACGTTTCAGTGAGGTGCGCTATGAAATCTTGGATATCAGATTTCGTGGCATTCGCAACATCAACATGAGTCCCCAAAAATCGTAGAAATTCGGCTATGTCAGATTTGTACGATGCGACAGTTTGCAACGAGAGATTGCGTTCCCCGACCAACATCTCTTCAAACCGCTCGATGTATGCCGACACGTCAACCTGTGTCCGAAACTTTCCTTTGATGATTGTATCATTGCAAGATGCAGACGATATTTGCCGCTGATTGCGTTCATAGAATATGTTCCTCCCCCTGCAGCTAGGTTGTCAGCACGGCGAAATGGTACAGGCGATTGTGGTAAGTCGTGCAGTTGCTTTTTTTGATTTACGATTTGACAGTCCCGCCCTTTTGGTCGTGTTAAAGCGGTTTTACTTCTAGAGCCGTCCAGTACACATTAGGACGTCTGGTCAACTGCCGTAATGACTATAACCTCCTCTCCACTTTTCGACTAATTGCCGAGATATCTTAACTTCAAGGGAACTTCGGTATTTGCACATCTGAAAAACGGAGAAGTGTCTGCCTAGACGACATGGTACGATGTCAACTCCTAATGACTATTGGTGGATGCCATACTTTAGAAAGGTATGGAAAATTATTTTTTCCAAAGGGCGGGCCGCATTATACTGATTTGCCTTTCCGCTAAGCCGTCAAGCCACGCTGCGCTAACGCTTGCTTTCCGGGCTTCGCCCTTCAAGCTTGACTGCCACTCGGCAAATCAGGTTATTTTTCTCGTCCCTTTTGGAAAAAAACAATAACAAATCACACTTAGTCATAGTAATCGCCCCTTCATTCTGCATACGACGCAAAGGGGAAGCCCCAGGGTACTTTCCATATCCTGGAGCCAACAGGGGTTGTTTGATGAAAGTTTCAGAATTGAGAAATAAAAAGCATTATGCCAAGGTTGCCAACTAGTGTTCAATGTATTTTTCCACGTTTTCATTCTCCATATATTTTCTTTTACATCTCTCAACCAATACATCAAGAACAGAGACTAGGAACGCCTGCGAAATGTCAGCATTTGAGAGACTTTGAGCGTGCTAATTTATGCCTGTAAATTAAAACGTAGTTTTTGAAAGTGTGATGAAATTGCGCAAGACGCAACAAAAATACGAAGTCTATAGCGAATTCAGGTACACAGCCACAGAGCTCTTTCGACGACAGCTTTTTACTCCTCCGCCTCTTCCTCCCCGGCAGTGTCCAGTATATCCTGGGCACGTCGTTTTGTCGGAGCGTCTGTTCCTATGACGGCTTTTTGTGCGTGTATTTTCGCCGTTTGTGTATCCCCCATCTGCATTGCAACTTCGGCAGCGCACAAATTGGCTTTTTGTTGGTCGCCCGACATACTATAAATTTTCCCCAGTGTGTTCAGTGCGGTTACGTCATTTTCATGAAGTACCAACACTTTTCGTAAAGCTTTCGCTGCACTTTGAAGGTGAGCCTTGAGGTTCCCTGCAACAACAGCTGCAGCGTATATTATGGCGAGATCTCTGTGAGTTTTTGTATTGCGATCACCTTTCAAAATATCGCGAGCGATGTTTGCTGCTTCTGCACATCTCTTCAAATTGATGAGGGACATACACTTTATCTCGGCATAATAGGCTCTGTCCCCATTACCGGCGGCTATCAATTGATTTATCAATTCAACTGCCTCTCTGTACTTATCCAATCGGTATAGAGCGATTGCTCGAGCGTACTTTTCCGAAAGAGTTTTGGGAGATTTGCAAAAAAACTGCAATTGTTCAGGAGGCATAGTTAAAGCCTGCATTTTATAGCGTGCAATCTCAAACGTCTGCTTGTATCTCTCCATCAGTGCGACTACGTCCTTCGGAGCAGAGTGTTCTTTTTCAGCCGCGTAGTACTTGCGAAATTTCGATATACGATCCTCGGATGGAGGGTGAGTAGAAAAATACTTGTTATAGCTGACGGTGCGGGAAGCAAATTTCTCATGTATCGAAACAAAGCCACTCAAGACTGGCCATTTCAATCGCTTTATGGCTTCTGCCGCTTTTGTGTCAGCTATGTTTTCATTTTGCCGCATCTTTCCAAGAGCCATACTGGTACTTATCGATGTTCCGCCCATAGCCCCAGCTATAAGCGGCGCGGTACTTCCAGCGCAAACGGAGGTAATCGCACCGAGCAGTGCGGTAACAAGCCCAGCTCGTGCAAAATCCGTTCTGTGAGCAAGCAACGTCGGGATGTGCTGACCTTCTATATGTCCAACTTCGTGAGCTAAAATCGCAATCAACTCCTCGTAATTTTTGATTTGAACCAATGCTCCAGCATTGACAACGATATCTCCGGTTTCGATGGCTGCGGCGTTTATACTTTGATCGCTCGAGATATATACCTTTATATCCCGCTGGAAGTGCATCGCATCTTTAATTTTCCCAACAATGTCGGTCAAGAACGTCTCGACTTCATCATCCATAACGAGATAGTCAGCCGCGCTTCCCACATTGCAGAAGCAAATAAGCAGAAAGATAGCGGCGGACTTTATCGTTTTCATGAGAATATCTTCCGAAGCCATCCCCGCCTCCTCGGCGCAGGTTTTGCGGCATTCGCCTTCGCTTGCTCAGCACCTTCCGTCTGTGGCTTAGCTATATCCTTTTGCTCTTCCACCGGACTGTGCTTGATTTGACGCTCCAGAGGTATCACTTTTGCTTGGCTAGCACCTCCGTCTCTTGCCGGAGGTTGTGGTTTCTCTTTACCCACATTTTCAGGACGCCCCTTGTCTACTTCGGGAGGTGTATGCTCCGACTTTTCAGCAATAACTTTGACTTTATCACCTTGATGAGCTGTACCGACGAAGGAGCGATTACCTCCCCTAGGCTGCCTTACTCTGCGACCACGAGTGCGAGTTTGCTTCGGAGCCTCTGCTTCTTGCTGAGTAGATACATCCTTAGGCGACTTATCCTGTAACTCCTGTTTCATAACAACACTTTGTGGTACAGCATCTTCAGTATGTGTCACAGGAATGCCAGTCTCAGCCTCCCCACTTTGAGAACGTCCACGTCGAGCTCTAGTCCTGTGAGGCTTAGCCTCCTCTTTTGTATCAGATGGAGAAGGCTCAATAACCGGCGGTTCATCAGACTTCACAGTCCTTACCGCTTCAGTCTCTTTCTCTGTCCGACCAGCGCCATGCCGCCTTCTCCGATTTTTTGGATTACCATCCTCAGTAACGGCCGGCTTTGCTGCATTATCCACAGACGCAGCCGACGGTTCATTTTCTTGCACCGCAGCATGGACGACTTTGGGCTCAGTGTTCTTTTTCTCATTGGCACGAGGTTTGTATTCTTTTGCAAATATCTTGCACTCCATGGCAGAAAATGCGGGGTTTCTCGTAATCTCCAAAGAAACGTCGTAGGTCTGCTCCATTTCGGAGATAAGCTTGCGCTTGTGATTTAGTATGAACAAATCAACACCAGGGGCGGTCTCGACTAAAACGGATTTTGCATTTTTGGTTATGAGGAAATTTTCGATCTTCCGAATAACCGTAAGAGCAACTGTGTTATCCGCCAAAACTTTTCCAGAGCCTGAGCAGTGGCTACACGGAATAAACGTTGCATCCGCGAGACTTGTCCGTAACCTCTGTCTCGAGATTTCCATAAGACCAAACTGCGATAATTTCCCGAATTGGATATTGGAATAGTCGCTCTTCATCGCCTCATGCATCTTCTTTTCGACTTTTGCATTCGATTTCTGCTCTTCCATATCGATGAAGTCGATGACAATTATTCCGGCGATATCGCGTAGCCTAATTTGCCGCGCTATCTCAACTGCTGCTTCAAGGTTTGTCTTGAGAGCCGTCTCTTCGATATTTCTCTCGCTCTTCAGTTTCCCCGAGTTCACATCGATAGCCGTCAGCGCTTCAGTTGTGTTTATTACGATAGTTCCACCGGAGGGCAAAGCCACCGTCGGCTCGAGGATCTTCGCTATCTTGTCCTCTACTCCATGCTTGTGAAAAAGCGGAGTGTCGGTATCCTCATAAAGCTCAACCTTCTTGACGTGGCTTGGCGTAAAAGTTTTCATAAACGCCCTGGACTCTTTATAGGCGTTTTTGCCTTGGACGATTATTTTATCCATCGTCCGTTGATACAGATCGCGTATGACGCGCTTTATGATGTTTGCCTCTTCGTGGATGAGACATGGAGCCGTAGAGGATGTAACCTTATCGCGTATCTCGTTCCAAAGGCGGCAGGTATACTCCAGATCCCGCTTTATTTCCTGTTTAGTGCGACTTTCCCCTGCGGTGCGGACTATGCAATTCATCCCTTCTGGAACGCCAAGAGAAGCTATGATCTCACGCAATCTCGTCTTCTCCGAGCTATCAATCTTTTTCGAAACCCCATTTCCTTTGCCCTTCTGCGGATTGGGGACGAGTACGCAATAGCGACCTGGAATGCTTATAAACGTTGTGAAAAACGCGCACTTATTCCCTCGAATTTCCTTTTCAGCTTGCACGAGCAAAATCTGCTTCGTCGAGATAGCCTCCTGGATTTTGATGTGTCGTCTGTTCTTCCCTGCATTTTCCTCATCGCTTTCAAGAGATTTAAGCACGCTTTTGTTGAAATAGTCATAATGAATTTCGGAAAGAGGCAAGAAGCCATTTTTCTCTCCACCGTAATCTATAAAAGCGGCTTGTATCGCCGGCTCTATCCTCACAACCTTTGCCAGATATATATTCCCTTTTATAGGCTTTCTCGCAGGATACTCCGCCTCAAAATTATCTAGCTTTCCATCTTCATCAATTATCGCAACGCGCGTCTCATCAGAATAATGCGCGTCTATCAGTAATTTCCCAGCCACAACAACAAACTCCAAATCATGATGAGAGCGAAAAAACTCCCATCATCAAAAATTCCGCTGATCGTGTAAACACGACGACATACGGGGATTTTAACACTTAACAAGCAAAATTCCTAGACTGAGCGGAGGAGCTAGTATGCTACTGAGATTTTCTCAGCAATGTCCCAAGCTTCAGCTATAGAACCTAACTGAGTTATTCCTTGGCGATGTTTCGCAGCATCTGGGATACCGTAGCAGTAATACATCAGAACCTTTCGCAACAATTTGATTGCCACCGGTTCGTCATAGAACTCAAGCATATAGCGCATATGTCGCATCAGCACATCACGCTTCTGAGTTGCGTCAGGCTCCGAAGGTACGTTGCTCAAGCAGTTGTCGATATCTCGTAATATCCAAGGACGACCTAGTGCACCACGTCCAATCATTATGCCGTCAGCCTGACTTTCAGCTAGAGCCTGCTTCGCAGAGACAATGTCGACTATATCTCCATTGGCTATTACGGGAATATCCACAGCCTCCTTAATAGCGCGAATGTCAGTCCAACTAGCTTTGCCTGAATACAGTTGCGCTCGTGTGCGTCCATGAACAGTAATCATATGGATGCCTAACTCTGCAGCAGCTTTTGCCAGCGATGGAGCATTCTTGTGCTCAGCATCCCAGCCTAGGCGCATCTTCAGCGTAACTGGAATTGGCACAGCATTAACGACGCGACGGATAATCTCACAAGCCAGTTTTTCGTTTTTCATCAGAGCAGATCCAGCATCCGATTTTACAATTTTCTTGACCGGGCATCCCATGTTTATATCGAGGAAGCGTGCCCCAAGATCGTAACTAAGCTTCGCAGCGTCCGCCATAACATCTGGATCAGCGCCAACCAACTGCACAACAGTCAGAGGATCGTCAGCGTTATCCATCATCTTGTGCGTACGTCTGACGTTCCGGATAACCGCCTGACTAGCCACCATTTCGCCGTACATTAGAAAATTTCCAAACTCCCGTACGATACGACGAAACGGCAGATCCGTAACCCCCGCCATGGGAGCAAGGAGCACCCTACTTTTCAATTTCGTCGACCCGAGTAGAAGCTCTTTCATTGAAAAAAGGAAGGACATCTTCGCCCCGCCATTCTACACAATCTGAAATGGTGGCACAAAGTGAAGAAGGTGGAGAGCGGCTTGATATTTTCCGGAAGTTTACGGGGGAAAGAGGCTGTTTTCTCAGCACTCGTTATGTACAATGGTTAGGGGGTGCCGTTTCGCGCGATGCAAGTGTTTGAAAAACTGTGTTTCTTCTTTGCGTTTTTTGTTTTTGCATCGCTTGCTGGTGCGGTAACTGTGGATGGTATACCCAACAAAGAAATCCTGCAGTTGGTCATGTCCCAAATATCAGATTGGAGCGAAGTTTCAGATGATGCAATATCTGAAGAATTCAGACTGAAGAAGGATAAGCGCCTTATCAAAAAGGTACTCACATCGTATGGATACTTTGACGCAGAGATTAAACCTAGCCGCAAATCTGGAAAGGTTCGCTTCGATGTGAAGTTGAATGAACGCTATAAATGCGATGAGGTGTTGCTGCTTTACATTGATCAGCCAGAGTACCGATCGGGACTAAAAATCGGA
>JAFUUW010000009.1 GCA_017471265.1 Alphaproteobacteria bacterium | reverse complement strand
TTTGTTTTCGAACTCACAGAAACAACCACCAAACGGCTATGAAAACGTAGCTGACCATAAGGAAGCTATCCAGTCGGTCACATACGCCGCCATGTCCTGGGATTATTGAACCTGTGTCTTTTACATTCAATAGACGTTTCACTTTCGATTCGAGCAAGTCGCCCAAAACAGATGCGGCGACCATAAAGACAGAAGATATCACGAGAGCAGGGCTTGCTTGCAAGAAATACGATAGGTAGAAACAGGAAACTACGATTGCAGCAACGGAGCCGGTTATTACCCCAGACCAGGTTTTGTTCGGGCTAATGCTTGGAGCGAATTTTGCTCCACCGATCAATCTCCCTCCAAAATAAGCAAAAATGTCGCAAGACCAGACTATCGAGAAAACCCAAAACACATATATGCGACAGATGTTGTGATCTGAAAGGGTAGAATAAATAATCCAAAAATACATTGGAATTGAAATATACAAAAACCCCAAGCCAAATAGACGTGCTTTGCCGGAAAAGCTTACCAAACTTACGGTATCCTTGCGCTGGAGTATTTTGCATATCAGTAGCAATCCGCCTAAAACGACAAATTCCCACGTCTCTCCAAGGATGTAAACATATCGCATAATTATGAGAGCAAGTGGAGGAAAGCATGTCCACAAGGAAGCGAATAAAAACTTTTTTGTTTTTTTGGGCAATGCCTTTGATGGCAGCTGCTTTGCAGAAGCAAGCAGAAATTCCTTTAGGCTTTTAAGATGGGATTTTGGATTTAGCCCATTTATGGATGTCCACTCGTAAACCATTGCTAGATAGCAGATAAGCATCAGCAACTCGAAAGCCAGACCGCCAATCACGATGGACAAAATGGCTATTGGTGCGATTACGGCGGCGCTAAGCACGCGCAGTTTCAAATCACTTGCCAAATGTTCGCTCCCTGTTGGAGAAATCGCCGATGGCTCTTTCAAGTTCTGCTCTGTCGAAATCAGGCCATAGAACATCAGAAAAATAGAGCTCACTGTATGACGCTTGCCATAGCAAAAAGTTGCTCAGGCGTTGTTTACCGCTCGTACGTATTATCAAATCTGGATCGGGTGTTCCCGCGGTATCGAGACTTGCAGATAGATTTTCGATAGATGGGTCAACGCCATTCGTCTGCATTTTTTTGACCGCCCGAACTATCTCGTCGCGCGAACCATAACTTATTGCGAGCTGCACCGTTATGCCCGTGTTCTCCTTCGTCTCAGCCTCGTATTTATCCAAGATATTGCGTATCTCCTGCGACAGTCTGTCTTTATCTCCTATGACCTTTAGCCTCGCACCTGCATCTATGACTTTTCTTACAGAAGGATCGTTTTTGAAAAAACGCAAAGCGAGAGCCATAAATTCGGATACCCACTTCTGTGGTCTGTTCCAGTTTTCCATAGAGAACGCATAGAAGGTACCATACCTTCCCCCCATCTCTTGGGCTGAAACTATCACATCTGCCATAGTGCGCATCCCTTTGAGATAACCATCCATAAGCGGAACTCCGTGCGCTTTTGCCCACGTTGAGTTTCCGTCCATTATGAAAGCTATGTGCTGCGGAATGTTCATGTTGCAGCTCAAAGCACCTTGATGTACGATACCACTTTTTCAACTCCACTGACTTTCTGCACCGTGGAAAGCACTAACTCAAGCTCTTCCTTTGTCCTCGCAACACCAAGGAGGTACACAACGCTTCCAAAGGTCTTTATTTTGTAATTCACAGATCGGATATCGGAATTGCATATAAGGGCAGAACGGCAAACCGACGTTATGAAGTCATCACGCACGATCTGCGACAACTGGACTTCCTCGTTGTATATGTGGTTGTTAACTTCCAGTACCCCGTCGACCTTCCAAGCTTCTCGCTCAGCAGCACTGCTCCAATCTGGATTTGACACCCCACCTGTCAGCAGAACGCAACCATGGTCGGTTACAACTGAGACATCGCTATAAAGTTTTGGATCTATTGCGTAGAGCTTTTTCTTTATCTCTATGTCAATCTTGGAATCACTGAGGCTATCGCCAATTTTCTTTTCACGAAGTGCGGTATAGCTGCCGGCAACCATTCCCCCTCCGACAATAACAGGAACGCACCCAGAGAGAAATACGGAACTAACAAGCAACGAGTAAATCCAAAGGAAACGCATTTTCAATATGATCAAACCTGCCAACCGCATCGAAGCATACCACATCTATACGGTAGTTTTCAAACGGTTTATCCCGCTCTGATGCAACAAATAGGAGAGCATTCAAAATTCTGTGTCGTTGTCTTAATGAAACACAAGTTCTTGCATTACCAAGCCTTTTTCTTTGCTTGACCTCAACCGCCACAACATCATTTCCCTTTTTGATGAGAAGGTCTATTTCACCATATTTTGTTTTCACTCGGCGCCCGATGATCTGGTAGCCTTTTGAGGTCAACAACCTCTCGGCACATAATTCGGACGAAATACCTTTTTCATAGCATGTCAAAGAATTTCTATTTGTAGGTTTCCTGTTTTTCAAAAAATCTGGAAGAGCAGCAGCCCCAAACGAGACCTTGACGGGCAGCGAAAAAACTCCAAAATTGACTGAATGACCAAGCATTTTTCATTCCTCCCTCTATTACTAGACTAGCACATCACGTTAACTTCGTCAACACTTCTTCAGCTCTATCTAAAACATTTTTCGGAAATCCAGCCAGAGCCGCAACGTTTATGCCGTATGATTTGTCTGCAAAGCCGTTTTTGATTTTATGCAAAAACATAATTTTGCCGTTCCACTCTTCGACTTTCACGGTTAAAAAGTCCAGCTGAGGCAAATTTTGCAGCTCCTTTAGTTCGTGATAGTGTGTTGCAAATATCGTTCTTGCACATATTCTTGTTGCTATATCCTCGACAACTGCCCAGGCTATCGCTAAACCGTCATACGTTGAAGTACCGCGTCCCACTTCATCCAAAATTATGAACGAGCGTTCAGTAGCGTGCTGCAGGATAGTAGCCGTCTCAAGCATTTCGACCATAAAGGTCGACCGTCCAGAGGCGATATCATCAGAGGCTCCCACGCGGCTAAATATCCTATCCACTACGCCAATCTTTGCGTAATCTGCAGGGACAAAGGAGCCTATCTGAGCCATTATGATAATTATGGCATTCTGCCTCAGGTACGTACTCTTGCCGCCCATATTTGGACCAGTCAGTATCGATACAAATCTGTCTTTCGAGAAATAGCAATCATTTGCCACAAAATCTGCTCCGCCACTACGGAGACTATTCTCAACGACCGGATGCCTGCCATTCTTTATGTCAAATATGCGATCATCCGTAAGTTCTGGTCTAACGTATCCCTTTTCATTGGCCATTTGAGCAAACGCTGAGCAAACATCTAGGAACGACACGTTGTCGGATAACCGCCTAATCCCACCTTTCTGAGCAGCGACCATATCCACTAACGCCCCAAATATCGCTAACTCTCTTCGCTTGGCATTCGATTCAGCTGAATAAATTTTGTTTGCAATGTTGAGTAGCTCGTCCGAGGTATATCTCATACAAGTTGCCAGCGACTGCCTATGTATAAAATCGGATGGCATCTTTGATGCAGCGCTCGGTGGAATCTCGATGAAGTACCCGATTACGGCATTGTTCTTCACTTTTAGATTTTTGATGCCGGTCTCCTCGACGTACTTCGTCTGTAGAGCCTTTACTATGTCTTCGCTGTTTTCCAGGATATTAACGTACTCATCCAGTTCCTGATCATACCCTCGCCTTATAAATCCGCCATCTCGTGCCAAAACTGGAACATCTTCCGTTAAAGCTTTTTCGAGAGTTTGTGCAATGCCTTCCATACCATCAAATCGCAGCTTAATATTCTGCAAAGCTTCGAACCTATCTAGGCATACTTCCAGCTTTTCAGCCGTCTTCAATCCGGCGCATATGCACTTGAGATCTCTTGGCCCCGCCTTGTTCAATAATACCCGAGATATAGAACGCTCAACGTCGGGGAAATTGGACAACGCAGTGGAAACAATCCGCAACACATCCGAGTTTTTTGCAAAAAATTCGACAAAGTCCAAACGCCTATTGATTTTTCCCATGTTGACAAGAGGTTCCACAAGCCATCTGGCGAGCATACGACCACCTTGCGATGTTTTCGTGTAATCTATCTCAGCCAGAAGGGAGCCCTTTCGCCCACCACGTTGAGAGGCGGTGAGCTCCAGACTTCGCCTTGTGAAATTATCAAGCGTCATATAATCCGAACGATTGGTTATCTTCGGAAAAGACAAGTTCAGCTCATCAGACTTGTATACCTCCGCGATATAATCGACAACCGCAGCAGCAGCCTCTGTGGCTTGCTTCGAGAATGCTCCAAAAGCATCGATAAACTTCACGCCAAAAAATTTCGCCAGGCGCTCTTTCGCGGAAGATTGACTAAATTTCGAATTCGGGATAGCACGTATAATCGACTTGTATTCTCCCAGTGCCTCGAGCACCTCTTGATGCGATAGCAGATTATCCGAGCAAATTATTTCAGCTGGGGCAATTTTTGAGATAGTAGATAGAAGCTCTCCGACGGCAACCTCGTCGACTACGAAACGTCCTGTCGATACATCCGCATATGCCATAGCTAACTTGCCATCGCAGCAATTCGAAATTGCAAGTAGGTAATTGTTGCTCTTTTCAGACAACATCTCCTGCTCGATGAGCGTACCCTTCGTGATTATGCGAACAACCTGCCGCTCCAACGGAGCTTTGCTATTGCTGCGTTTCTTAGCCTCCTCTGGCGTCTCCGTCTGTTCGCAGATAGCGACCCTATGCCCATTTTTGACAAGTTTCGTGATATACATCTCGGATGCGTGCCACGGAATACCGCACATCGGAGCATCCACCCGCTTTGTCAAAACCAGTCCTAGTTCTTTTGAAACGACCTCCGCATCATTGAAGAACAATTCATAACAGTCTCCGAGCCGATAGAGCAGCAAGACGTCAGGATACTGCTCCTTGAGCGAGCAGTACTGCTGCATCATCGGAGTCAGCGGGGGCTTATCCTTTTTCGTCTGTGTCATCTTGAAGTTTGAATTCCTCAATAGCTATACCATACTTGCTTTCGAGAAAATCGACGACCTCTCGAACTAAAACTTCAGGAGTGGACGCCGCGGAAGTTATAGCCGCAGTACTCACCTCCTCAAATATCTCGTCAGTCAATTCATCTTTTGAATCAACGAGGACAGATTTTTTTGCCCCACCACTAAGTGCCACCTCCGATAATCTCTTGGCATTCGAAGAATGAGGTGAACCAACCACTATTACCAAATCGACCAAAGGA
>JAFUUW010000008.1 GCA_017471265.1 Alphaproteobacteria bacterium | reverse complement strand
ACATCAAACCTCAAAATTAACTATTTTTGAGGTGTCAAAAAAATTAAGACCTTAAAATTAACTGTTTTTGAGGTGTCGAATATGTATGAAACTTTATATCGTCTTTACCGTAAGAACGAGGATTTATATAAGGAGCAATATTCAGCAAGAATTAATTGTCAGTTCTCTCGGCGTTTACAGTTAAAAAACCGAGAATACAACAGACGCACGGAAAATGAACTGTTTTTTTGCTATACCGAAGAAATGTTTTGTTTGCAAGATAAAATCTCTCTCGATATGATTCAATTTCTCAAACTTTTACAACGTATACCTAGAGCAATTTTCAAAAATACCACCATTTCAAAATTCGACAAGTTACTCGTAATATGAATTACCGCGAGTATAAATTTTTGTTGATAATTACGGAAATTGCTCTAGAGGGTGTCTACACAAGATAAAAGTGATATAATATTCGCAAAAAAAAGAGGTGGTAGAGTTGCCGGAAGCTGATTATCACAGACACGACATAAGCGATAAAATTTGGGAATTACTGAAACCGCATTTACCCGGACAGCGTGGACAGTGGGGCGGAATAGCCCAAGATAACAGAAGATTCATCAATGCCGTTTTTTTTATCTTGAGAACAGGCTCTACTTGGCGCGATTTGCCGCCCGATTACGGCAAATGGGGAACAGTTCACCAAAGATTTATGCGTTGGCAAATGAAGGGAACTTGGAAAAAAATTCTCGATATTCTGATTGATGAACCCGAATATCAATTTCTGATGATTGATGCGACTCATATCAAGGTACACCCCGACGCTTGCGGCGCGATTGGTGGAAATCAAGATATGGCTCGCACAAAAGGGGGCTCAACTCCAAAATCCACTTGGCAGTGAACGAAAAAGGTCTGCCTCTTGCCGTGTCTGTAACTTCGGGGATCGTCGCGGATTGCTCTGAGGCTCTCTCACTGATTGAAAATTTGAAAGCTGAAGGCTTAATTGCCAATAGGGCTTATGATACCGACGAAATAATTACTTTTTCTGTCGAACATTACAAAATCGTCGTTATTCCTCCGAAAAGAAACCGTAAAGTTCAACGTGATTATGACAAAGAAGTTTATAAAATGCGGTACTTTGTCGAAAATGTCATTCTTGATTTAAAGCGTTGGCGTGGAATTGCCACTCGTTATTCCAAATTGACAGAGAGTTTTCTTGCCGCTGTTTTTTGTCGTTGCATTGCCATTTGGGCAGATTATCTTGTGTAGACACGCCCTAGAGCAATTTTCAAAAATACCACCATTTCAAAATTCGACAAGTTACTCGTAATATGAATTACCGCGAGTATAAATTTTTGTTGATAATTACGGAAATTGCTCTAGAGCAATTTTCCAAAAAGCTAACAATAATTACAAGCCGAAAACCACCCAAAACAATCTGAAGGACGAACATAAGATAAAGCCTTGTCAATAGCGGCAGGTAAAAATTCTTTAATCCGAATTTTCCATTTGCGTAAATAAGATTTCATTTTCGACCACATCATCTCAATAGGATTTAAGTCGGGACTGTATGGCGGCAAGTATTTGACTTTCGCTCCGACCAAGTTGATTATTTTTTCAACGTCTTTATTCTTGTGAACGGAAAGATTATCCATAACGACGATGTCTCCGAATTTTAATGTGGGACACAAAATATCCTTGACGTAATTTTTAAATTTTTCCGTATTCATCGAACCGTCAATGCTTTGGTGAACACGTTCGCCGTTAAGGCGGATCGAAGAGACGACAGTTGTGTTTTTTGGAGTATTTCGCGGAATATGATCGACGACTCTGCTTTTCCCGATTGAACGCCCGTAATTCCTCGTAAAATCTGTATTAACACCGCTTTCATCGAGAAAAACCAACTTTTCGGGATTCACGGACTCGATAAACTGAGCCCACTCTTCGCGTTGTTTTATCACTTCGGGACGTTTTTGTTCACAGGCGTAAATCATCTTTTTTTTCGCGTAAAACCGAGTTTTTTTACAGCTCTGTGAATTGTCGTGATACTGCAATTCAAATGCAGTCGATTTCGGATTTCCTCGAGAGTGATGTCAGGTTCAACACTCAAAATTTCCAAAATTTTTTTGCTGTGATGCTCTTTAATTTTGGATTTTCTGCCGCGTGTTGATGTTCTCAGCTCCACAGAGCCGGTGCGTTCCATTTGTTTCGACAATCTGTAGACTGTCCATTTTGTTACTCCAAATGCCTGTGCCACTTGCTCTGCTTCGCCAAACTTTGCATATGTATTCACCAAACAATTTCGAGCTTGATTATTTAGCATTTTATTTTCTCCATTTTTTTGCCTACATTATACCTCGTTGTTTTTATTTCTGTAAATTGCTCTAGGTGCACAAAACGTACTTTCATAGAAAATTATATTTCGCGTAGTTATGCCATTTTTTAAAAAATCATCTCTCAAAGCCGAATTCTCGGATTTTCGCAAAAAATTTTTTCTAAAAATCTACAAAATTATTTTCAAAAATTTTTTCACAATCTCAACGCAAAATTTCTAAAAATTTTTTCGCAAAAAAAATCTCCGTTGCTGGAGAAAAATTTTCTTTATTCAATTTTCGCAACTTCTAATGATTTTTTTGGATTTTTTCCTTCATCTACTGATTTTTTATAAATTTCTGCGTCAATTTTTATCGGAATCCCCATCGCTTTTTCTAATTCAGCTTTGCTCATATTGTACGAATACAACGCCGAAAAATAATTTGTTCGCGCTTGCGTCAATTTTTCTTGCGCGTCCATCACATTTAAATT
>JAFUUW010000078.1 GCA_017471265.1 Alphaproteobacteria bacterium | reverse complement strand
TTTGCTCGAGGTAGATAGCCTCCTGTCGTTGATTTTCCGCTATTATTGCGTTGAAATTCCTCTGTTCAATCTCGAATTTCGTCTGTAAAGTCTTGAGTTGCTCCCATTTTTCCTCTTCTATCTCTTTCGCTTTTGCAATGATGGACTGTAGCTCCGCTTTCAGTTTGAGAATCTCCCCCTTTGCCAACTCAATTGCAACCAGATGATTGGCTTCAGAGTTAATCAAACTTCCCGTCTGAGCTGTATACTCCGCTGTCAATTTCTTCAGGCTCGTATTCTTCGATCTGAGCTGTCTCGTTTTAGTAGAGATCTGACTGTTAAGTTTTTTTATCTTTGTCTCGTAAGTCTGTTTCGTTTTTGTGATCTCTTGCTGCATCTTTGTTTCATACCCCTTACGCGATTTTTCCGCAGCAGCTATGCTTTCCTGAAGCCTCGTATTTTCCGCCTGCTCCTGCTGAATTTGCATCTCAAGCTCTTTCGAACGTTGGTTAAATTCGTTCATTTGATCCGTCTTTTCCTTTTTCAAATTTGCCAATTCGTTTTCGACTGCCTTTTTTTGATTTTGTACATTAAGGAGCTCCCCTTTCGCTTTTGCCTCGTAAGAACTTTTCTCCTGTCGCAACTTTGCGACCTCATCTTGCCTCTTCTTCAGATCCGTCTGGAGGTTTTTGATGGTCGCAGAATTCTTGTTAATTTGGGTCTGCCATTTTTGGCGTTCTGCAGCGACAGCATTATTCTTCTCGCGAAGTGCTTGACTTCGATTTATTAGTCCAAAAACCGCACCTGCCTCCGGAGCAAAAAGCATCTCAAAAACGCAAACGGGACAGGCGAAACACAATATCAAAACAATTTTCGGTAACGTTGCTTTGGCAATTTTCAAAACATTCGAACTCATTTTTTCCCCAAGGTTACACCCCTTATATGCTCACTCTATCAAAATAAAGTTAAAAAATCGTAAATTTAAAAAAGCAAAAAAGAAAAGCTGAGCGGAAAACTCAGCTTCACATATATTCACTTCAAGCTTATGCTAGATAGCACTGAAACATAAGTGGCTTCTTGTCTGTATCACCACCTTGCATTGGATTTTCTCCATTCGGCTGCCTCTGTCCAGGCGCGCCTCCGTTACTTGGTGTCGTCTGCCCGCTTGGCATACCACCGTTACCAGGCATCATCTGACCATTTGGCATACCGCCTTGTGGCGCATACTGCCCACCTGGCTGCATCTGCCCAGGCGCACCACCATTACCCGGCATCATCTGACCATTTGGCATACCACCTTGTGGCGCATACTGTCCATTCGGCTGTATCCGTCCTGACATACCACCGTTACCAGGCATCATCTGACCATTTGGCATACCGCCCTGTGGCGCATACTGTCCATTCGGCTGTATTTGCCCTGGCATACCACCGTTACCAGGCATCATCTGACCATTTGGCATACCGCCTTGTGGCACATACTGTCCATTCGGCTGCATTTGCCCAGGCACACCTCCATTACCCGGCATAATCCGTCCGTTTGGCATCCCATTCTGTTCACTGTCTGCAATCTGCCGTTTCAAGGCATCGACATCGCGGGAGAAGAAATATAACTGACCATCGAGCATTTCATTTGGGAAGACGCTGCCTTCAGGGGCTATCAAAACGTTTCCCTCAGAGTCGATGAACCCCACGCGTTTTTGCGTGGCATCCAAGGACGCAGGGGCAGCGGCAACAGCAGGTGTAGGTTGTTCGATTGAAGTCGGTGTTGTTGTTGGCGCTACTCCTGGCGTTTCGAGCGACATTGCGAGTGATGGTACTGCTGAGACAGTCGAAGTTGCAGCA
>JAFUUW010000077.1 GCA_017471265.1 Alphaproteobacteria bacterium | reverse complement strand
GGAAGTGAAAATCTTGTCAAGGCTTTGGAAAAACATCACAAGGTAGACGCTGGAGGCATATCCTTCATCGTACGTCTCGTTCCTGGTGCGAAGAAAGAGGCTTTCTTGGGGACGGTTGACTTGTCGAGCAGCACCGCGTTGAAAATATCAGTTCATGCAAAGCCGGTGGATAATCAAGCCAACGAGGCGTTGGTCGAATTTCTGGCTGAGGCGCTCGGCATCGCTAGATCAAACATAGCTATAACACGAGGGCATAAATCGCGAGAGAAGCAGATATTTATCGCTGGAGTAGATAACCTATTGGCCGGACGGTAATAGTCCAGGGATACGCTTGGAATGTGGGTTAAAAGAGTAAACTCTTAGAACTCAGAGACCTTAAAGTTATCGTGCTTATGATATGCTTTTGGTTCCTCTATATACTCTTTGTACCTCATTTGCCCTTATCTGTCCTGATGTTATTACAAAAGATCCTCTTGCCCGCAGATGTCGTTCATAGCAGCTTTCACTTAATTTCTAGAATTCTAGCTGCGGTTTTCTGATAATTTTACTCTTTATATACTGTACGCTCTTCGATACCGAGAGGTGCGGAGGTACCGAGATTAGCATGTGATCTGAGCAAGACTCACGTTTTCATGTATATCTACGTAGTTAGCAGAGCATACCGCCCTTTATATATCCAGTTCCGAAATATTCCCATATGACGCCCCTATGTTTATATCTTTTTACAAAACGTTACACGACGTTCTATATTATACGTTGCATCATACTAAAGTGTTCACCTAAAGGCGAGGATTTTCACCCACACCCATCTCACGTTTTGGAAATGAATGTAGGCTAAATTTAAACACCCACAATCTCCCTTAGCTATGTCAGTTACAAACGCCACGCAAGCCCGCAACGAAAAGCAAACACCGATGAATGCGGCAATTCACTCATTGCGACAGGGCATACCCCCTAACAATTTTCCGAACCAAGGTTTATATCACCTCTTTTTTCTGAAGCCGGAGGGGATGTCTAAGTCGTCGTTTGTGGCTTGTTGCACCTGTTTCCCAAAGGCTGCTATTCAAACTCATTATTGTGCACATTACGTATCCCCCCCCCTGTATATCATACCCCACATTACACTAAAGCATTAGCCTGAAGGCGAGGATTTTCACCCACACCCATCTCACGTTTTGGAAATGAAAGAGGCTAATTAAGAAGCGAGTCGAAAATAGGAGGATAATGAATGCATCTAAATTTCATACATATGTAAAGACACAGATTTGGGTATCAGCGGATCAGAATAAGATTTGAATGTGTGAGTTTTTGTTTTGCGGATGAGATAAAGTTCGAAAAAAATATATGCGGAAAAAACAGCTTTAAAACTATGTATACAAATGATAATGCTGCCTTGGTAAATTCGGAATATGCTCAATTTAAAAAATACGTATATGAATTGGATGTAGTTTCAGAAATTTCGTAAAAACTAGCAAAAAGTATAAAATTTTCGATGTTTTTATTTTGTAGATACCCTCGGTAGGAGCCAAAGTTTTGACCCAAAGATATCGTGCAGCTAGCAAAAAAACTTCAGCAGATTTCGCCTTCAAAAACTCCGAAGACGTCGGATTTTTTTATCCATCCTTTGTATTTTTTTGAAGCGTGCACAACTGATACCCTACACCAGTTGCCCCTGACTTCTTTTAATTCCATAACGACGTTCTTTTTTATAAGCGCTACTACAGCTGCTGTTTCCGTGGTATCACTTACGAGTTTTACCGGAGAATTGCCAACCGATATAACAAACCGTTTGGGCGAGAGCAAGCTTTTGTGTATCCAGCTTTCGTGCCCGAGGGGATCTTTTATGAGCCGCCAGTGATCGTACTTCGCCGTTATCATAACGGGCGTTCCGCGCATAATATATTCGAACCGGATTTTGTATTCACGACCGGGACCTCTGTGAGAGTTCGCCTTGTTCGACTTTATCGAAGCGTAATACGGCTTGCAGAGACCACTTTTTATATGGGCTCCGCAATCGGCGACAAAACAGAAAGTCAGTAAGAGGAAACTAAACCTCACCCACGTATACTCCCAGCTCTTTTGCCGCCTTCACGTATTCGTTATCCAGGCTAAGCTTGCGATTTATACTTTTGACGACATCTTTTATATCCAAGACAGCTACCCTGTTGTTTTCGAAAGCGAGGAATTTTCCTGTCCTACCGCTGGATATGAGGTTGATAGCCTCAACGCCCATTAGCGTTCCAATCAATCTATCGCTTATGCAAGTCGTTCCACCACGCTGAATATGACCAAGTACCGAACAGCGCGTCTCAATCCCAGAGGCACGTATTTTCGCGGCTATATATTTCCCTATTCCTTTGTATTCAGAGTGGGTATAACTTACGACGCCTTCAACAAACTCTTCTTTGTGCTTGAAGTCGTCAGTTTCGACAGATTCGGAAACAACGACGATACAGTGATCCTGCCCGCAGGCATAACAGGCTTTTACGTGTGCTATCAATTTGTCCATACTGAATGCGAATTCCGGCATCAGGATGGCATCCACACCTGCTGCAAGTCCCGCATACATCGCAATATACCCGGCATCTCGCCCCATAACCTCAATCACCATCGTTCTTTCGTGGCTTCTTGCGGAAGACCGGATGTCTTCAATAGCATCAACGACAACCTGCAGCGCCGACTGAAACCCAATGGCAAAATCGGTGTGATTGACATCATTATCGATAGTCTTCGGGATGAACACGACGTTTAGCTGGTCGTTATCAGACAAAAGCTCGTGCAGTACAGTGAGACTTCCGTCTCCTCCAACACATACAAGTCCGTCCAGGTGCAGCTCATCATAACGGCGATGAACCGCACGCTTTATGTCTTCAACAGTAACTCCAGCATTTAGCGAAGCAGAAATCCACTTTGTGTCGGAGTAAATTATGCTACCTGCCCTTGAAAGCATCGAGGCATCACAGAGTTCAGGTGTCAGCTCGACAAAATCAGGCTGGTCGGATGCCAAGCCCCGAAAACCCCGCTTAATGCCGAGCAGCTGATATCCTAGAGCCGAAGCGCGAACAAATGCCGAGCGGATAACCGCATTGAGCCCGGAACAATCCCCACCAGTCGTCAATATCCCTACGCGCTTCTCCATACCAGACTAGATCTATGAAATACCCACAACTGCCTGAAATTGTAACTCCGAAAGCCATATTAAGGCAAGGTGTGAGAGGAATTGCCTTAGTTTAAGAAGAGCTTTGCGAGCGAGGTGTAAGGTAACGGAGTGCAGTATCAAAAATATTTGCAGCAGTATTTGTTTGATGCTTGAACGGTATGTTGAACTGTATTTAGAGAAGTTTGAGTATACTGAAATATATGTGTGGTAAATGTAAATTTTGAAAATGTGATGAGGGTGTGAAAAAGAGTAATTTTATGTGGGCTATTTTATTTGTTTCATAAAAATGTTAATAAATAACAGCCTTTGTTTTTCGGTAGCGTGTGAAGAGTGAAAAACCCTCGCCTTCAGGCAAATACTTTAGCTTAGTGTGGTATAGTGTACAAAAGCAATGTACCGTGCAAAATAACGAGTTTGAATAGCAGCCTTTGGGAAACAGATGCAACAAGCCGCAAACGACGCCTTAGACATCCCCTCCTGTTTCAGGAAAAAGAGGTGATATAAACCTTGGTTCGGAAAATTGCTAAGGGGTATGCCCTGTCGCAATGAGTGAATGGTTGCCTTCATAGATGTTTTCTTTTCGTTGCGAGCTTTGATGCGTTGTTTGTAACGGCGTCACTTGGGAGATTGTGGATGTTTAAATTTAGCTTACATTTATTTCCAAAACGTGGGAAGGGTGTGGGTGAAAATCCTCCTCTTTAGGCGAACACTTTTGTATGATGCAACGTATAATATAGAATGCCGTGTAACGTTTTGTAAAAAAATGTAAACATAGGGAATCATATGAAAATATTTCGGAACGTGATATATAAGGGGCGGTATGCTCCGTCAACTACGTAGACGTAATAAGTGGAAATGTAAGTCCCTATCACGTACATGTGCTAATCTCGGCACCTCCGCATCTCTCAGTGTCAAAGGGCGTGTAGCGTGTCAAGAGGAAAAGTAGCAGAAAATTGCGAGGTGAGTTTCAGGAATTAAGGAAACGCTACTATGGACGACATCTGCGGGCAGGAGGATATTTTTCAGGACAGATAAATAAAAAGAAGTACAAAAATACGTAGAGGAACAAGAAGCACATCATAAGCAGGATAACTTTAAGGTCTCTGAGTTCTAAGAGCTTACTCCTTTAATCCGCTTCTCAAGCGTGAGCTAGAACCACTGACTTCCAGCCGGTAGGACATTGTTTATTTCATCGCGCTATTATATTCACGCAATAAAAAACATATTATACTGTTCTATCAAAGATATTTTTTTGGTGACAAGCAATAATAATTTGGTGTATAAGTTTTTCAAAGTTCAAGGCATTCTGAATTATTCTTTTTTCCAAAAGGGTCGAAGAAAAAGCCCTGATTTGCCGAGCTGCAGTCAAGCTTGGAGGACAAAGTCCGGAAAGCAAGCCGGCAGGCGCAGCGTGGCTTGACAGCATGCGGAAAGGCAAATCAGTACAATGCGTCCCGCCCTTTGGAAAAAATAATTTCATTTAACTCAGAGTTCATTTTAAATTGCTATAAATTCTTTCTTGCCAATTAATCTTTACATTTTCAAAGTATTTTAATAAAAGCGCTGATGAAAGAAGTAAATATCAAAAAATTTTTCGACCATCAGCCCGCTGTTTTCCGGTTTTTAAGGATATCCGTCCGACACATTACGTTATATGATCCAGTACACGTCGAGTTATAACGCGACCGCGTTGCAATCCCGCAATTTCTGCCGTGAACGTCAGTGGTTAAAAGCGCGTCTCGCCTCTCTCTCCATCTTTCTCCACGGTCTCTCTTATGGCGTATTTCCTGACAAGATCAAGCCATCTGGCAGGGTGTTGCCTTTTTCCTGCAACTGTTCGGTGAGGACTGCTGGATTTTGTATTTCGTTGTTCGAAAGATCCAGCATTTGCAGGTTCAATTCGCCTTTTACGATTTCCGATACCATAACGGACGCGCCGTAATCACCAATTGCGGTATCCGACATCACCAAAAATTCCAGCATCGGGAAATTTTTTACATATTCAAGCAATATCACCGCGCCATCATCTCCGATTTTGTTTCCAGAAAGATCGAGTATCGATAGGAATTTGGGATACGTCTTCAGCTCCTCGAACAACTGAGCGAGTTCGTCGATGCCCAACCCATTTGTTCCTTTTGCCTTATTCGACAGGTTCAGAGTTACTTTCTCGATGCCGGCATCCGCCAACGATTTCAGTTTGTGGGCGAGGTATGGCATATCTTCGGCGGTGAGCTCTGCCTCAGAAAGATCGATGAGTTTGCTTTCTCTCACAGCGTCTTCGCTCGGTAAGCAGCTGTCTATTTTTTTCACAGATGCTGCCGGATACTCTACTGCCTCCTCGGGGGCCATCTCTGGTGTATTTTTTTCTTCATCTGCAACTTTATTCCAGACGTTTAAAGCCGCGCCTCTTGCGCTATTTACTGCGCTAGCTGCTTTGTTCTTTGCGAGATCCACTTTCCCTTTGACCGTCTCCAACGTGCTATTTACCTTCCCCAATGCGGCGGCTTTGGATGATGCAATAGTTTCAGAGGTCTTATTTTTCAATGCTCCAAATTTTTCTTTCGCACCACCGAGCGCCTGGCTCGCCTTGCTTGATGCAGCGTTTTTTGCCGAAGCTATTGTTTGTGAAGCCTTGCTTTTTGCGGTACTAGCCAAATTGCTGGCTTTTGTTTTTACCTTCGATACGGTTTTCAGGGTTGCAGATGCTTGGCTTTTGGCCTTATTGAAAGCACCTGATATGCCATCGAAAAGTCCCGCATTACACTCGAATCCAACGCCTATGGCTACCAGCAAGCAAACTACCTTTTTGAGCATCTTTCAGCTCCACAGCATCCGTACTAACGTTTATATGCTACAGAAGAATTATTAAACTTTCGTTAACGTCTCAAAAACAACTTTTCGTGAAATCGTAAAGAAAGTTAATTTTCCATTTTCAAAAATTCTTCTTTGAATTCATTGAATGCGGCTTCTGATTTTTGACGCTTTCTTATATCGGAAATAAGTTTTTCCAACGCGTCATTTCTTGTTTCGAGTGAGTCAAGAATACCGGCTGCTTCCTCAAATTCATCTTTGGAAAGCAAATCTCCTGCCTTTTTAAATTTTGATTTATCACTCGGACTTTCTTCTACAGGTACGCCGTTATCATCCGTTTTACGTATACGAATTGCATCGGAGATTTTCTCTTTGATAATTCGTTTCTGTTTTTCCCAAAAGCTTTCCTCGAGTTCGATGGAAAAGAGGGAAAACCCGACAGCTGCAAAGTCCTTCTTCAAATCAGCACGAGATCTGACATTTTCGCTCGCCAGTTTGGAAAGTGGGTCGAAAGTTTGAAATTTCTTCAATTCCAATTTTTCGTCATAATTTTCCAGGAAGCCTGCGAACGGTGCCCCATCGTGCACTAGGTTTTCAAGTGTTTCGATGAATGTACGCTTTTCGGACGACAGCTTAGTTAAATTTGGATCATCAGGCGCAACATTGTCCTCTATGTTGAGTTTGTCCCTTATGACGGATATGTCCTTCTGAATAGCCGAGAGACTCGTGAGCAGATACGATGCATTTTCTCGTTCATTCTTCCAATCTGTTTTCATATTCTCTATGGAAGCGTTAAGATCAGACACCGACTCAAGCACAGAGCGCACCTTGTTTTCCACAGTTTCGTAAGAAGCAACCACACTCTGAAGCTTCCCTTCATAGTAATTTAGACCGATTTTCACGACGACAAATGCCACAACAACAGCCCCAAGTGCACTTGCGACGCACCCTTTCAGCAGTCGGTAGTCAGATGTGCCCGACGACTCAACCTTCTTTGCTTCAACGTGCTTGTTCTCGCTTTCCATACCATTCCCCCGTTTTCATTTCTATACTTTTATTGTATCACAACAAAAACGCATTTTCTACTGGAAGTTATGGAACACATTTTGAACGTCGTCATTATCCTCGAGCAAATCAATGAGTTTCATAAGAGTACCCTTTGTGTCCTCTGAGCAAGACGTATAGGTCGTTGGTACCCAAATTAGTCCAGACTCTGACGGATCGCCGAATTTTTTTATGAAGGCATCACGTACGGCGGCAAATGCCTCAACGCTTGAAGTTATCTCTATGCAGTCGTCGAACTCTTCTGCGTTGTCAGCTCCACATTCGATAGCGAATTCGAACGCCTTCTCGAAGCCACCGGGCACGGTTTCATAGACCAGATGTCCAACTCGATTAAACGAAAACGCAACGCTGCCAGTTTCGCCGAGGCTTCCTCCCATTTTTGTGAAAGCAGAACGCACATCGGATGCGGTACGGTTTCGGTTATCGGTTAATGTCTCGACGATAATTGCCACCCCACCTGGCCCGTAGCCCTCATATCGCACATTTTCATAATTTGCACCATCGGCGGACGTTGTAGCTTTCGAGATTGCGCGCTCTATGTTGTCCTTCGGCATATTGTTTTCACGAGCAAGCACCAGAGCTGCACGCAACCGTGGGTTGGAGTTCGCATCTTCTCCGCCGAGTTTCGCAGCAACCGTAATCTCTCGCGCTATTTTTGCAAACATTTTCGCACGTTTGGCATCTTGCGCCCCCTTGCGATACATAATGTTGTGAAATTGCGAATGCCCAGACATAGGAACACCACGAAAAGCAACGCTCACCGCGATTTTAGCAAAGCTCCATTTCTCACGTCAAAATGCCTACAGCCCATAGGTTTGTGCGAGTTATCCTCCTTTAGCGGAGAAGCTGCAATGGGGGAATTGTCTAAAAATTATTGAAAATTTTCTGCTTTTCCCAGATAATCCATCTAACAGTTTTCTTTTTGGAACCTTTATGAAAATTCTGACTTTTGCCGTAACATTCGCGATACTTTTGCATTCTGTTGCGGCCACGACTGCACCGTCTCTCCCGAAGGCCGTTCCTTCGAACGTTAAGGAAGATGTTCTCAAAACAGCGTCTTTTGAGGTCGTGAAAAATACCACATTGAGCTATGCTGCAACTGCGCCGTCTCTCCCGAAGACCGTTCCTTCGAACGTTAAGAGAGATGTTCTCACAACAGCGTCTTTTG
>JAFUUW010000076.1 GCA_017471265.1 Alphaproteobacteria bacterium | reverse complement strand
GGAGAACGAGCTGATAAAACACCTCAATTCCCCCGACCTGCCGTACGCGCAGAGCCTGCTAAAGGGGTGATTTGCACGAACACAGATAACTCCACAAACTATTTTGATAACCGGACGGCGCATAACAGGCAATACAGCCCAGCTATTCCATGTCCCGTTGATGCGAGAAGAAGTCCTTGTACAACGATTTCACCATCGGGACTATCATATCCTTCGTGAAATCATTCATGGTATAAACCCCATTTGGCTGTTTCACTATCCACTTTGCGGCTTGCACGGCTCCCTTCGCAAATATCTCTTTTGAGTGTGCTTCGTGTTTCAGCTTTATGTTTTCAAATTCCCCCATAAAACTGACTTCGTGTGTTCCGATCACATTACTGCACCGCTGGACGGTAAACCCTATCTCGCCTCGTCTTCGCTGCTCGATTATTCCGTAGCGGACGAAATTTGCGACATCCGAAAATTCACGCCGCCGGGCTTTTGCTATGGTTTTCCCGAACATAAGGGCGGTACCAGACGGAGCATCCTTCTTCAATTTGTGGTGGACATCCAGAATTTCCACATCGAAGTCTTCGTCAAGCAGCTTAGCCATAGCGTACATTGCCATATTCAAAATGGCTATGAGAAAGCTCATATTGGGTGAATAAAATACCTGAACATGGCGGGCACACTCTTTCATTAGTTCCAGGTGCATTTTCGAAAGCCCAGTCGTACCGATTATGAGCGGTATCTGCTTTCGCTCATTCCGAACACACCGCAGCATAGCCTCAGTCGCTAGCGGACAGGAAAAATCGATTACAGCATCAACATTCCGAAACAGATTCTCGATATTGTCTTTGCTAGAAACCTTGTTTTCTACAGAAAATCCCTCCTGCAAAGCGGCTTTTATAACAAAGCCGCCCATAGCTCCAGTCGCACCGAGAACCGATATCTTCAATTTTCTACCTCAGAATGGTATGTCATCATCAGCCGGGATATCAGATGACGATGAAGCCGCTCCATACGATTGATCGTCAAAACTTCCCGCGTCAGATTTTTTCGGGTCAAGTATGACAATATCTCCACGGAACTTTCCAAGCACAGTCTCGGTTACATAGCGTTCTGCTCCAGACTGATCAGTCCATTTACGCGTTTGCAATGCTCCCTCGACGTATAGCTTCGAGCCCTTACGAACGTACTTTTCAACAATATCCGCTAAACGCTCGTTGAACACCACGACCCGATGCCATTCCGTACGCTCTTTGCGATCACCTGTGGTCTTATCCTTCCAAACGTCGCTCGTAGCCAAGCTGAATGATGCAACCTTCGAGCCATCCGGCATAAAGCGAATTTCAGGATCCTTTCCCAAATTCCCAATCAACGTAACCTTATTCAACGATCCAGCCATACCAAACCCTGAAACGCAAAATGCTAAAACACACCTCCATTGTATCTGCCCCAATCACCAACGGTCAATGTGAGGGGGTAAGTGAAAAGAGATACTTAAGAAGGCGAACGTCTATGAAGTGCAGGGAGCGTGGGGATGTATAGGAATTTGATGGATTAAACACTATGGGAAAAATTGACTCGAAGGCAATGATAAAGTGAAATGCTCGACTGAGAAAATGAGGAAACTATTACTTTTTACCTGGAAGAGAACGACAATTACCGAATTAGTAAGGCAAATCAAAAATAAGAATAGTTTTGGAGAAATGGAGATCGTGGAGAGGAACTACATACGTATGTAAAAAAGAGCATAAAAACACAAATTTAAACAATAAGCGTGCGGAATAAGAGGTAAATTTTTCATTGATGAAAGTACAAAAAATTCGCAAAATTTTCCAAACAAAATTAGAAAAAAATAATCTTGAGATTGTCTATAGTAACCATAATTTTATTTCCAGAACATGGGAAAGGTGAAAAACTTTTCCTTCTGGTGAAATGCCACAATATAACGTGAGGTATAACATACAAAGAAAGCTCACATGGCGTACACAGTGCAATATATTATACAAATCATAGAAGTGGAACATAATACAGCGAAGCAGAACTATCTGCTAACTACATGTATGTAATAAGCGGAAATGTGAGCCTCGATCACATACCCGGGCTACTCTCGGCACTTCCGCATTTCTCAGTACAGAAGGACGCGAATGGCGCGCAACACATAAAAGTGGGAAAGTAGCAGGAAACTGCGAGGAGAATTTCAGGGATTAAGGAAACGATACTGTAGCACCTGCAGGCGAGAGAATATTTTATAGCAACGTCCGAGCAGATAAGTGCAAAGGAGGCACAAAAATGTGTAGAGGAGCAGGGGCACATCATAAGCAGGATAATTTTAAGGTCTCTGAGTTTTAAGAGTTTACCCTTTTAATTCGTTTTTCAAGCGTGATATAGAACTATCGGTTTTCAGTCAGCAGGTTATCTATTTTAAAAAAATGAATGATCGTCTCAAGATGATTGCTTTATTGTACCAAATGTAATTTAACAACCACCATTCACCTTTTTGCCTCTACAGTTTCAGTTACCTCGCTTGTGGTTACTCTGTCATCTCCTCTACTGAAGGAGGATGAAGGGGGCTACGCTCACCGCACCGAACATCTAGTCATTGTTATTTTTCAAAAAATTCCAAAAAGGCAGGGTGCATCACGTTGACTTGCCTTTCTGCTAAGCCTTCAAGCAGCGCTGACCCATAGAAAGAAATACGTGCCATACTTCGTGAAAAATTCTTGGCAACAGCCCCCTCCCCTCTCACATCCGAAATGTTTCACCGAGGTACATTTGTTTTGCTTGTGGGTCG
Source organism: Alphaproteobacteria bacterium (assembly GCA_017471265.1). Classification (GTDB taxonomy): domain Bacteria; phylum Pseudomonadota; class Alphaproteobacteria; order RUG11792; family RUG11792; genus RGIG4847. The sequence goes on along the minus strand of JAFUUW010000076.1, from coordinate 25 downwards.
GAAATTATCTCGTCGGGGGTGCCTT
>JAFUUW010000075.1 GCA_017471265.1 Alphaproteobacteria bacterium | reverse complement strand
GGGGAAGATGTCTCCCTTTGCGGTTTTGAGAGCGTTTGGTGCACCCTCTTGAAGGGAGGTGGGGGGGTGCTTCTATTGTTTGTTGTCCGATTAGATTTGTGCTTTTGAATTTGTTTTATTATGTTTGCTTTCAGTTTTATTCATTTGGCAAAATTTATGGTTTTCTAAGATTTAACCTTTAATCCAATTTTATACCCGGTGCACGTCATTCTTGTTAAGTTTCTCCATTCCCCCCCCGCATATTTTGTGGTACAATCCACTCTGGTTCTGGTATTTCGTGTGTTATCGTGTCTGCTGCTGGAGGGACTGATGATTTGGGTATCCGCTTCCAGGGGGAATGTGCCGGGGACGCCCGGGGGATTGGGGCTAAGCGTCGGGCTAGGTTAGCGGCAGTTCAGTTTATGTACCAATGTGAGGTAACGGGCGGATGTACTCCTGATGCGGCGAAAGATTTTACGGAAACTTATGTTGACAGGGAGACCGATGTAAGATTTCTCAAAAAACTTTTCGCTGATTTTCAAAAAGATGTTGATTTAGATGCTGTAGTTTTAAACGCCCTGGCAGAGAAGCAGAATTTCACGAATGTTTCGCTTGTTGAGAAGTGCATAGTAAAGGTCGCAACTGCGGAGATGATTTTTGAGAAGACGGATATCCCGGTCGTAATTAATGAGTACATCGAGATAGCCAAAGCGTTTGTGGACAAAAATGCAACGAAGTTTGTCAACGCTCTGCTGGACAAAATTTCGAAATCTATTGAGCGAAGATGTCCGAAAGAAGCGTAACTTTCTATGGCATAAAGTCGGAGTTTTTCCCGGTTGCATTTAAGCTAGTCGAAAAGATGTATGCAATCGGCGAGCACGTGCTCTTCCTATGCGATAACGATGACGAGGTCAGCCTTTACAGCTCGAAGCTTTGGACATTCTCCAGACTTTCGTTTATACCAAGTGGAAATGCCCACACCCTTCCCGTTGATGATGCGAAATTTTGTCATACCTGGTTTTCGACGGATATAGTCTTTCACAATGAGCCGGTGTGTCTTTTGCACAATGGGTTGAATATTTTTGATGTACGACCTCCGTTGGAACGCCTCCGAAAAGTCATCGACGTATTCAATCTGGAATTCTCCCCTGCAGCGAAAATACGTGCTGCAGCATACCAGGGTGAGGGATTCTTGGAACAAAAAGTTTGGCTCCAGTCTGACAACGGCTGGACACAAGGGGAACTGTAAGAGCATCCCTTTTGTCTCTTTGCATAGCTTTGTCCGTTGGTAGAGAGGTTATAATTGCCTCGAAGGTATCGGAGCTGGGTAGCGTCGGAGTTATAGGGATGGCTGGTCGTATGACCATTCTTGGCATAGAGAGCAGTTGTGATGAAACATCTGCTGCTATTGTTCGCGATGCAGCCAGTGCGGAAGAACGTATTTTGTCGAACGTCATAAGCTCCCAGGTGGCACTCCATGCGAAGTATGGGGGAGTTATTCCGGAGTATGCGGCACGATGCCATGCTGACGCCATCGACGATGTTGTGTTGGAGGCTCTCGGGAAAGCAGATGTATCGTTGGACGACGTTGATGCGGTAGCGGCAACAGCAGGTCCCGGATTGATAGGGGGATTGCTCGTTGGTATGGTCTGCGCGAAGACGATTGCCGTCGCGAAAAATAAACCATTTATGGCAATAAATCATCTCGAGGGGCATCTTCTAACAACCAGGCTTTGCTACGATGTCGCATTTCCGTACCTCCTTCTCCTGACCTCCGGTGGGCATTTTATATTTGCGGAGGTATTGGGCGTTGGAAATTATCGAGTACTGGGGGAAACTTTAGACGATGCAGCGGGTGAATGTTTCGATAAGGTTGCCAAGATGTTGGGCTTCGAATACCCGGGAGGTCCAGCCATAGAACAGTATGCGAAGTTGGGAGAGCCAGGGAGGTTTCGCTATACAATGCCGCTCCAACGTCGAACTGGTTGCAATGCCTCATTTTCAGGTATAAAGACTGCCACAAAATTACATATACAGTCGCTTGGTGAAAAAATTACTCATCAGGACAAGTGCGATATCGCCGCGTCATTTCAGGATACTGTCGTGAAATTCATATTACGGCAGATCGAAAAAGCGTACCGAATGACAACGGTAAAGCCGCAAAATGTCGTCGTTTCCGGAGGTGTCGCTGCAAATTCGGCACTACGAGAGGCATTACTGGAATTTTCGGAAAAGCATGGGCTAAATTTCTTTGCCCCACCATTGACGCTCTGCTCGGACAATGCCGCAATGATAGCCTGGGCAGCGATCGAGCGAGTGAAAGCCGGGTTCGCATATTCTCCACTGGACGCCCCATCAAAACCAAGATGGGCTATAACCGAGATTTGATGTAAGGGGGGAAGCGACTTTGCGTATGAGGATAAAACGTTCCTTCGAAATTGCTAGCTAATTTAAGGACAAGGCTTGTCGAAAGATTTGTTATTGGCGAATTGTTGCTGTTATAGATGAAATGTAATAAATAACTTGCTGACTGGAAGATATTGTTTTGAGGCTCGTTTGGAAAATAGACTGGATAGCAATTTTAGATTTGGATCCTTCAAATAGTCGTACATACAACGTTTTTCTTGTCTTCGATATATTTTTTACCTATTTACCCGGATCTCGTTACGGAATATCTCTTAGTTCACATATGTTACTCTCTGTATTTTTTTCTTTAACTTTTGAAATTTTTCTGTAATTCATCAAACCTCTCATTTTTATATACCTTTCAATTTTTGATATTGAACGACGTAGAAGTATCGGGGGGGTAGTATATTTATACGATATATCTTATATTTTCATTTATTGCATTCGCACAGTTAATAGAACGCGTTTTTCGTGTCACGTCTATGCATTTTTCAGCTATATTTCTGTACAACATCTTGCGCCACGCCTTGTGTAAACTACCATTTAACACTGTAATGTATCAACCATATATTTATATCCTCTTCATATACAACAAACATACTTGGCGCTGAAGCGTTTTCCTGATAATGGGTAAGTCCTCATACTTCATTTTGAAAAAAGTGAGAGAAAATTTGTTACTGGTAAATTTATGTGTATTTGAGATTGAGTTGCCGCACACAAGCTATCTTTCGCAAAAACGTTTGCGAGTTCTGCGTCCTTTAAAAAAGCGCGACACATCACCACACAAATGATCCCGCCAACAACCATCAAAACCTGGGATGGCGGAGAGAGGGGGATTCGAACCCCCGATACGCTTTTGACGTATACTCGCTTTCCAGGCGGGCGCCTTCAGCCTCTCGGCCATCTCTCCACACGACAAATTCTATCTACAACCACAAAATGCGTCAAGATTAGAGGTGGGAGGACAATTAAAGAGCAATTTTAGCAAATAAAAAGCTATAAGCAAATAATACAAAAAAAATAAATTGCGTTAAAAAATGAACATGTTAATACTAAAAGTGGATGCTGAATATTAAGTTCCAAAAGTAATGAGTAAACTTTATGATAAAGGCGTTATAAAATCAAACAACAATAAGATAAGCCCAAAATCTATTCCGTTAACAGCAAATTTAATGGATATCGAAGAGATAGAGGAAATTGCATACGTGGACAAAAAAGAGCGTAAAAACACAGATAATGGTGGCGGTCGCTCGACACGAGAGACAAATATGTGTTTTTTATTGATGAAAATGTGAACAAAAATTTCTAAAATAAATTGATAAATGTAACTTTAAAAATCATTTATGTTAGTAATAACTTCACCCGCAAAAATGAACTTAATTTAAAGTGCTAAATTCGAACGGTATTGCGAAAATATTTGTTTAAAAGGCGTAATTTGATATTGGAATATTGTTTATACATCTAAAAAAGTTTTTTATATTAAAAAAAATCTTCATCATCTTGCTTATCTTCTACATTTTTTTGCTTCGGCAATGATTTGCCACTTTCGCAAAACCGTAGATAAAACAATCAATTATATTTACATCAAAAAAAATAATTCAATTTATTATGCAAGCTAAAAAATTATTAAAAAATACATTTTTAATTATATAAACATTCATCGATTAAAAATGTATAGTTGATGTGGAACCGCAATGGAAGTATGCTCTCCCTCAAATTGCGACAGTCATTTGCCGAATTGGGACGTTAAGTGCTAGACTGTTGACGTTTTGGTACTGTCTTCTTCGAATTTTATGATAATGCAAGGTAAGCGCGGGCTCGTTATGGGCGTTGCGAATAAGTTCTCGATAGCGTACGGGATAGCTAGTTCGCTTCGGGCTCAGGGGGCTGATTTGGTTTTTACAGCACAGTCGGATCGCTTCAAGGACAAAATAGCCGATATTGCTGCGGAGTTTGGGGAGCACGAGGTTGTTTTGTGCGACGTTTCTAAAGATGACGAGGTTCCATCTGCATTCGAGAAGATTGCGAAAGACGTTGGTACGCTCGATTTCATCGTTCACTCTATCGCGTTTTCCGACAAAAATGAGCTTGTCGGCAAGTATTGCAATACGTCGCGCGCGAATTTTCTGAATGCTATGAACATTTCTTGCTATTCGTTTACCGAAGTCTGTCGGCATGCCCCGAACATTATGCCGAACGGTGGAGGCATTGTAACGATGACATATTATGGCGCAGAAAAAGTTGTTCCAAATTACAACGTTATGGCTCTTGCGAAATCTGCACTTGAAACAAGCGTGCGGTACCTCGCAAGTGATCTGGGCGAATTTGGCATACGCGTGAACGCAATATCCGCAGGTCCAATAAAAACTCTCGCAGCATCCGGGGTCGGTGAATTTTCGAAGATACTCGATTTCGAGCGGCGCCGTTCCCCGCTGGGGCGCAACGTAACGCAGCAGGACATAGGCGACACCTGTTCATTCCTGGTGAGCGATTTATCCTCGGGCATCACGGGCGAGATCGTTCACGTCGACTGCGGATGCAGCACTGTTGGCGTAAAATTCTGATACTCAAAGGGATGGCGAATTTGCCTCGTCATCCCAGATTGGATTTCACGTGGACGGCGGCTTTTGGCTGAATGCTGTCTACACGGGGTACGAGTTCATTGTCATGGCAATGATGGGGTTGTCTCCACTCATAATGCATTGCTGGTGTCGTGTCAGTTTTGTATTTTTATTTATCGTACATTCTTTTTGCTCTTAATTACATTTTTATTGCTCTTTTTTATCTTGCAACGCCTCGTGCGGACAGCATTTGACATATCCGAAGGACAAGGAGATAAAAGTTGCTATATGTTTCTGTAAAATATTTTTCAGTCCACGGAGGTTTTCCAAATTAGCGTTTCTTTAATTCCCAGAATTCCAACCGTAACATTCTGCTTTTATATGTTGTACGACCTTCCATACTGAGAATGCGGGGGTACCGAGTTCAGCATATGTGTATTCGGCTCTTACATTTCCGTTTACTATGCCTGTAGTTGGCAGCACATATCGCCCTTATCACTTCTATACACATCTCCACAATATTACCATATAATATCTTACGGCTATATTTTGCGCAGAGCATTATATGGTATTCTATACCGTATACACTATGTAAACTACTCGCGTATATTATGCTTCGCCTTATACTAAAGTGTTCACCTAAAGGCAAGGGTTTTTACCCATCTCACGTTTTAGGAATAAAGTATATCGAGGAAAATGTATTTGCAACAAAAGCGTAAAAAGCATTATAAATAATCATTTTTACGGTAAAAAACAATAATTATATAATCAACTACCAAAAAAATAATGAGATTTTCAACAATTTGAAAATTGTGTTTATCTTTCAAAGACTTGATGCCGTGATCAAACAGATCCCCTTATGGAAGAGCGTTTCCAATACAGTTAGGAGCGTTTCAGCATTCCTTTTTACTCCCCCGCCGCAAAAATTACTTCGTTTTTTTCGTAATATGCCGTTGGAACATCGATACCGATGGCGGCGAAGAACAATACCCCGATGGCGACCACGAGCATAACGGCAGTCCAGAGCATTTTCACTATCACTTTGGGTCCTTTGCAGCGTTCAAAATTTTTTCGATTACCGGAGCTTTGTTTTGCTCAAATAGCAGCTCAATTATATTTTGGGCAATAGGGTCAAAAACACGTTGAGGTAACTCCGTTAGTTCGTCCTTATAAAATGGCGACAAGACGTAATTCGGCACCTGTTCACGCGATAGAGGACGCCCGATACCTACGCGTATTCGCCAGTACTGCGTACCTATCGCTTTGTCTATGTTGCGCAAGCCGTTATGTCCGCCATTGCTACCTGCAAACTTTATTCGTATCTCGAAGGGCTTGAGATCTAGATCATCGTGTATGACAAAAACATTTTCCGTCGAGATTTTGAAAAACGACACGATCTGAGATACAGCGCTACCCGAAAGGTTCATATAGGTCTGTGGCTTCTGGATAAATACCTTAGCAAAGTTTTCGAAAGTACGCTCAGAATAGAGAGAATCGAACTTTGCCTTGTAGTCCGGAAAGCCAAGAGCGTACGCCAGGTGATCCGCCAGCATAAACCCCATGCTATGCCGGGTACAAGCATAACTCAGCCCTGGGTTTCCCAGACCTACAATCAGAAACATACCTTAGGCAGAAGCCTCGCCCGTGCCAGCCCCTTCAGCAGGCGCAGCTGCAGCAGTTTCCTCTTCCTCAGATTTCGCACCGACTATAGTTGCCACGACAGCATCGCGTTCTCTGTTAACCGGAGAAACCCCATTTGGCAAAGTCAACGCCTCGAGCAATATACTGTCCCCAATTTCTTTACCGGAAAGGTCAACACAGATCTTTTCAGGGATTGCCTCAGGCGAGCAGTAACACTCGAGCTTGTGAACAACGACGTTGACCAAACCACCCCTCTTGACACCTGGTGATTTATCTTCATTTTCAAATTCGATAGCAATGCTAACTTTAATCTTGGAACTCTTTGACACACGTATGAAATCAACATGGACAGGTCTGTCGGTTACTGGGTCGAATTCCACCTCCTTCGGCAGAAACTTTTCGACGGCAGAACCTATCTTAGCCTCGATAACATGTCCTAGAAATGACAAGGAGTAGCATTCTGCAACAAGTTCCTTTTCCCCAACGGAAACCAAAGCAGGAGCTTTTCCATCTCCGTATATGACGCCCGGAACCAATCCATCATAACGCAGCTTTCTTGCAGCCTTTTTACCGACGACATTACGTGCCGTAACAACCAACCTAGACGCCATTACTTTATCCCGAAATCACCAACCAACAACGTCGATGATACAACATAGACGCGGATGGGTAAAGCGCCGAACGGGCAATCCTGGAAGCTCCACATCGTGGTGTTATACTCCTCGACAGAAAAGTCTACGCAACAGACATGGCTTCGTCAGCTTGCGCGCTCCACTCAAGAATGCAGCACCGATCTTCCAGCCTTCCGCAGAAACTCCATGTCCAACGTTATGATGAGTTACCAATTCAACCGGTACACCGAGCTTCATCAAATCTTTACGAGCTCTCACTGCTTCTGGGTACCTTACCACTGGATCATCGTCAGAATGTACGAGCAAACACTCCGGCTTCGACACAGGTTCTTTCCCTTGCGGTACGATAAACTCACCGCAGTACGAAATCACCTTCGATATCTTCATAAGATACATCATCTCAAATGCCACTAGAGCTCCCTGCGAAAACCCTACTAGGCAAACTTTGTCGCAACCATACTCGGCAATCATCCGGTTGACATACTCCTTGACGTGTGGACAAGCTGCGTCGAGCCCTGCGCGATCTTCATCAGAT
>JAFUUW010000074.1 GCA_017471265.1 Alphaproteobacteria bacterium | reverse complement strand
TCTTTATCTCCGCGGCATCTTGAATGTCGCCTATAATCTCCTCAATTATGTCCCGAAAGGCGACCAATCCATCAACTCCTCCGTACTCGTCAACCACAATAGCCAGCTTTATACCGGTCTCTCGCATCTTGAAGAGCAAATCAAGGCTTTTCATAGTCGGAGGAATAAACAGAATTTCCTTCACAAAAAGACTAAGATTAAACGGCTTGTTTACCCGCAGCCAACCGGCGATATCTCGGAGGTAGACTACTCCAACGATGTTGTCTATTGTTCCTTGATAGATTATGAGCGAGGACTTCTGCGTCTCCACAAAGCGGGATACAACCTCCTCTATGTGAGCCGTAACAGGCAGAGCCTCAATTTCCACTCGAGGAACCATAATGTCCTGAACTTCACTATCTCGTAGCTCAAGAACATTTCCCAGAATTTCACGTTCATTCTCAGATATGGATTGCGTTTCGGCGCATTCGTCTTCCTCGATCAACTCCTCAATTGTATCTCTCAAAGTTGTTTCCTTCGAACGCCAGAAGAGCAACTTTAACAAAAAACGTTTAAATCGCCCTGAGCCAGTGTCGCCGCTACTCATATGCTCCTTTCTTTTGAAATGTACGGATTATCAATCCCAAATTCCCCAAGCACCCGAATTTCCAGATTTTCCATTTTGCATTCATCTTCTTGGTTCATATGATCCAGACCGAGAAGGTGAAATACACCATGGACAAACAAGTGAGAACACCTGTCAAAAAACTCCAAACCATACTCCCCACATTCTTCCATAATTTTGCCGCGTGCCATAGCTATGTCTCCCAATGCGAGGACATTTTTGTTCGGAGGTGTGGCTATTTTGTCGTCAGTCTGCAAGATATCGGGGACGATGTCAGGTTCATACTGGGGAAATGAAAGCACATTCGTTGAGGCATCCACATTTCGAAATTTACGATTTAATTCGCGGATATCCTCGGAATTCGTCAACAGCAGATTAACATCAAGTGGCACATACTTTTCGTATAACTTACCAACGGTACAATCGAGGAGAGGGAGCAAAAGAGATTGCCATTCATCAAATCTCGAGCAAGCATTCCATGCATCATCTGCAATGTTGATGTTGACTACGTTCACAACACTCGCCCAGAAACGGAATTTTCACCGGATTGTTCAACAAGCACATTTCGAAATTCGCCTATGAGGTTCTCCGAGCTTTCAACGATGACAGATTGAAGGTATACATTTTTCCCAATATATTGGTTTTCTTTTCGCCCTACCCTATCGAAGAGCACCTCCTGTGTCGTCCCAACCAGTGCGCGATTATGCTCAACCTGGCTTTTCAAAAGAGTTTCTTGCAGCAAAGCCAATCGCTCTTCCTTGATACGCTCTGGAATTTGCCCATCCATTTTGTCAGCCGGAGTGTTTTTGCGACGGCTGTACTTGAATGAATATGAAATGGTGTACCTCGCAGCTTCCGCGAGGTTTACCGTATCTTCAAATTCGGTATCGGTTTCAGTTGGAAAGCCGACTATAAAATCTGAAGAAAACTGGATTGATGGGCATATGTCGCGAAACATAGCAAGCTTATCAAGATATGCCCGAGCCGTGTGTCCCCTATTCATCAGCTTCAGGATGCGGTCATTTCCAGATTGAACCGGGATATGAGCAAACGGAGTAAGCACTGGAGTTTCCGCATGCACTCGCATAAGCTCCGCCGTAAAATCCTTTGGATGTGAAGTTGTGTAACGCAGGCGTTTAAGCCCATCAAGCAAGGCAATCTCGCGTATCAGTCGCTCGAGGCGCCAAGTTTCCTTCGGTTGTCCAACAGTGATATAGGGAGCTTCGCCGTGGTATGAATTAACATTCTGCCCGATAAGCGTAATCTCCTTCGCCCCTCGTGCTATAAACTCTCGAGCTTCAGCGATGACATCCTTTGCCGGTCTGGAATACTCACGACCGCGTGTATAAGGCACGACACAATAAGCGCAGAAATTGTCGCAGCCTTCTTGTATCGTAACAAATTCGCTATGAGAGGCTTTTGCGGTGCTTGGGGCAAGATGTCTAAACTTCGTTCCCTCATCAAATGCCAAATCCAATATCTGCGCTTTCTTGCCGCTCAAAATTGAGTTTATATGCTCGGGTAGGCGGTGGTACGTCTGTGCCCCAAACGAAATGTTTATATGTTTGTTCCGGAATATATTTGTCCCTTCAGCTTGCGACACACAACCACCAACGGCTATAACCTCCGTCTTGTTGCTTCGTAAAAAGCCGATATTGGAAAACAATCGTTGTGCAGCTTTCTCACGCACATTACAAGTATAGAAAATCAAAATCTCCGCATCGTGAGGATCAGGCGACTGCACGAAACCATTTGCCAGGAGAAGCTCAGCAATCCGCCGCGAATCATAAACATTCATCTGGCAGCCGTATACTTCTATATAAAACGACTTTTCCATTCCCGCTTAGTTAATCGTATTTGCCGTGTGAAAGCGATCGAACGAGTTCATCTCGATAAGCTTCGTGATCATATCCGATCGATCCTTCAAATCGACAGTCTCGAGCAGCGATTGCTTCTCGCTAGGATGAAATGGACATGCCATAGCCAAAGCCGAGACTAGAACATCAACCGGCGTTTTCTCAATCTCCTTCCAATTCGGGGATATCGACAGTCGTTTGAAATAAACCTCAAGAGCCGCCATCAAACGCCCCCGATCAACACCCTCTTCAGCATTTTCTCCCCCCGATACGTCAATCGAGTATGGAGTATAGTCAACCAGAATACGTTCACAACCCGAGCAATCTGGAGGAAGCATCCCAATGACATCAAAGCGACAAATCCCCTGTATATTTATGTTTACGTTACTTCCCGCCATAGTGATGTCAGTAATCTTCCCAGCACACCCGGTATCAAAAGATTTTGCAGCGTCGCCCACGCTTCTTGGGCGGAACGGTGCAGGTTGAATGACAGCAACGATATTCCCTTCAAAAACTTCAGACGAAGCCTCCGCATAATCCTCCTCAGACAAAGCCACCGGCAATTGTGCACGAGGCATCAATATAGACGAATGATTTTTGAAAATCGGCAACACCCGAGGCAGGACTTCCATAAAACCATCAAACTCCACAACCTCCGGTTATTCTACCACAAAAATGATGAAGTTGAAAGGTAGATAACGTATGACGTTCTCCGACCTCACCCGTTGATGTTTGCAGGTATTGGATGAGTGTCGATATCTTTTTTATCATCAGTTCGCTTTATATTGAGGAACATCAAAAGCGGTGATGCAACAAACATTGAGGAGAATGTTCCGACCATTATGCCTATCATAATTGGCAAAGCCAACGCCGCAATTATTTTCCCACCGAATAAATACAACGATAAAACAGCCAGTATAGTTGTTGTGGCAGTCAAGGTCGTACGCGAAAGGGTCTCGTTCAAACTTTTGTTGATAAGTTCTCGTAAAGGCATTTTTTTGAAGCGCCGAAGGTTCTCACGAATTCTGTCGAAAATGACAACCGTATCATTGATAGAATAGCTTGCAGTCAAGAGCACAGCAGTTATGGATGTCTCGCTAAACTCCATTGGGAAGATAGAAAACAGACCGAACATTATGGCACAGTCATGGAAAAGCGCAGCAACAGCGCAAACACCGAACTGCCACTCAAACCGAACCGCTATATAAATGAGCATTGCTATCAAAGCAAAAGTAACTGCCTTGACAGCATTCGACACGAGCTCACTACCGACCTTTGGCCCGACAGTCTCTACTTTCTTGTATATAACGCCACTACCTAGTGCACCCTTTACCTTTTGGATAGCCAAAGCTTGCCCTTCGCCTTCCTCGGACTTTTCCAGTTTTATCATCAAATCTTCCGGAGAGCCAAATTGCTGTATAGCGACCTCGCCCAGTTCCAACATACCCAACTTGTTGCGCAAAGCCTGCACATCCGGTGTAGTAGGCATACGAACCTCAAAAATGTATCCCCCTTTGAAGTCGATACCGTAGTTCATACCTTTGAAGGCTATGGAGGAAAGGCAGATTACAACGAGGAACAAAGCCAACGAGAAAAAATACTTACTCTTTCCGACAATATCGAATTTTGTTCCATACGGGATCAAATGCAAGCGAAACATAGCAAGTCTCCTATACGATAATGTTTTCGTTCTGTTTTTTCTTCAGCCAGAACGCGATTATAGACTTTGTCAAAGAGAAAGTCGTGAAAAGCGAAATCATAGTGCCGAGAGCAAGAGTTACGGCAAAACCACGAATTGATCCAGAGCCAAATTCATACAAAACAATCGAGCCAATCAAGGTCGTCAGGTTGGAATCGACGATAGTCATCATAGCGAGCTTGTACCCTTGTGTAATAGCAATAGCAGCTCTTACGCCCATTCGAATTTCCTCTCGTATACGCTCGTATATGAGGACGTTCGCATCAACAGCAGTACCTATAGTAAGAGCGATACCAGCAATTCCCGGCAAGGTTAATGTGGCGCCAAGAAGCGTTAGGCAGGCAAAAAGTAAGGTCATGTTCGCAAAGATAGCGACAACAGAGAAGAAGCCGAATACGCCGTAAGAGGACAGCATAAAAATGGCGACAAAAATGAACGCACAGAAGACGGCGTTCTTTCCAGCTGAGATAGAATCCGATCCGAGGCTAGGTCCAACGCTCCGCTCCTCAATAACGTTGAGAGGAGCCGGAAGAGAACCAGCACGGAGGAGTAGTGCTAATTCGGCAGCGTCTTCCATTGTGAAACTTCCTGTAATCTGAGCATTGCCATCATTCAATACAGCTTGAAAAAC
>JAFUUW010000073.1 GCA_017471265.1 Alphaproteobacteria bacterium | reverse complement strand
GGACTTTCACGGCAATCATCAGTACCATCCTTGAAAGCCAATCCCAAAACTGCAATTTTCGGATTTTCAATTCCTTTAACTGCTTCTAAAATCCGTTCGGCCATTTGTTGTTTACGCTTGGTATTTCCAGCAATAGCGGCGTTAATCAATGTCATGTCAACATCATTCTGACGAGCCATGTATGACATTGCCATCGTATCTTTCGGGAAGCAACTTCCACCGTACCCAGAACCCGGATTTAAGAATCTGTTACCGATACGGCTGTCTAAGCCCATACCTTTAGCAACTTCAGTAATATCCGCACCTGTTTTCTCGCAAAAGTTTGCCATTTCATTAATATAATGAATTTTGATAGCTAAAAAGGCATTGGATGCATATTTAATTGTTTCACTTGAGCGACGTTTAACAAACAACATCTGTGTTTTGCCTTCAAATGGCTTGTACAGCTTTTTGATGACATTGCGCGCTCTTTCCGTATTTGCTCCGATAACAACACGATCAGGATGAAAAAAATCATGCAAGGCAAAGCCTTCACGCAAAAATTCCGGTAACGATACAACTTCGAAGTCGACCAACGGGTTTCTTTTCGAGATCAACGCCTCAACAGCATCACCAGTCCCTACGGGGACAGTAGATTTGATTGCAATGACGGTATACCCGTCCAAATGTTCCCCCAATTCAGTTGCGGCAGCATGAACATACTTTACATCCGTTTCTCCAGTTACAGGATGAGATGGAGTGCCCACTGCAACAATCACCACATCAGCGTTTTCAACACCTTCTTTCATTGAAGTGGTAAATCTAATCCTTCCCTCTGCAACATTTTTATGAAGCAATTCCTCCGATCCATCTTCATAAAGAACGGTTTTACCAGCTTGTAAGGTTGCAATTTTTTTCGAATCACAGTCCACGCAAGTTACTTCGTTACCCAGCTCGGCTAAACCAACGCCTGTAGGTAACCCCACGTAACCTGTTCCTATAACACCTATCTTCACGATTAACGTCCTCTTTGCGTCTTGAAATATTCTATGGTCTTATCTAGACCTTCACTCAATTTAACTTTTGGCTTCCAACCGAATTTCGTTCTTACCAAAGTTATATCCGGCTTTCTTTGCATTGGATCGTCGGATGGCAAATCTTTATAGACGATCCTTGACGTGCTGCTGATCTTTGCCATTACCATTTCAGCAAGTTCACTGATTGTAAACTCCACGGGATTTCCAATGTTAACTGGCCCAGTAAATCCTTTTTCAGAATTCATCATAAGAACAATAACATCAATAAGGTCATCAACATAACAAAATGAACGTGTTTGACGTCCATCACCGTAAATCGTGATATCCCGTCCAGACAGTGCCTGACAAATGAAGTTGGAAACAACGCGTCCATCGTTCGGATCCATATTCGTTCCATAAGTATTGAAAATACGTACAACTTTTATATCAATACCTTCATTCCGATAGTAATCGAAAAACAAGCTTTCCGCACAGCGTTTACCTTCATCATAACAAGCTCTTACGCCAATTGGATTTACATTGCCTCGGTAAGATTCAACCTGTGGATGCAAAAGAGGCTCACCATACACCTCAGAAGTCGAGGCTTGCAAAATTGTCGCGTGGTGCAATTTTGCTAGTTCCAACATATTGATTGTCCCAATAACGCATGTCTTTGTCGTTTTAATAGAGTGGCTACCTTGGTACGCAGCAGGAGAAGCCGGGCAGGCCATATTGTATATTTGGTCAATTTTTACATCACTGATACTCAGCGGCTCACAAACATCATGCTCAATAAAGCGAAAATTCGAGTTGTGCAATAAGTCACCCACATTTTGCATTCTACCGGTATAATTGTTACCTACACATATCACTCTATCGCCGTTTTCTATCAGGCGATGGCATAAATTAGACCCCAGAAATCCTGTACCGCCAGTTACCAGTATTACCTTCATAAATTCTCTCTTTTCTGATAATTACTTTTATATGTTTCTTCATATACCTTTACCGCACCTTTGAACTTTTTTCTTTATTTCTAACCGCCCACATCACCACTTTTTCAATATTTTGTGCGAACAGTATCTAGAAACCACTTTCACCGCCTCAAATACTTTTCCAAATATCTCCCCGTATAGCTGTCGGGGCATTTCACGGCGTCTTCTGGGGCGCCTTGAAAAATTACGTTACCACCGTTTTCACCGCCTTCTTTTCCGATATCGATAATCCAGTCGGCGGTTTTTATCACGTCCATGTTGTGCTCGATAACAACCACAGAGTTCCCCGCCTCGACCAGGATATGCAGTATCTTGAGCAGCTTCTCTATGTCATCCATATGAAGCCCGGTAGTCGGCTCATCGAGAATATACAGAGTGTTGCCCGTTGACCTGCGGGACAGCTCTTTTGCCAACTTGACGCGCTGAGCCTCTCCTCCAGAGAGAATGGTTGCCTTGTGTCCGAGCGTCAAATACCCAAGTCCGACCTTACACAAACAGTTGAGCTTCTGATATATCGACGGGTGATTTTTGAAAAGCTGGCAACTCTCCTCGATCGTCATATCCAGGATATCCGATATGCTCTTTCCTTTAAATTTAACCTCTCGTGTTTCGCGGTTAAACCTCGCCCCATGGCACTGATCACAAGTTACGTACACGTCTGGCAAGAAGTGCATCTCGATCTTCAGGACGCCATCGCCCTTGCACGCCTCGCAGCGCCCTCCCTTGATATTGAACGAAAAGCGGCTGTTGGTATATCCCCTAGCGCGCGCTTCAGGAAGCCCAGCGTAAAGGTTGCGTATGTCGGAGAAACAGCCAACATACGTTGCTGGATTTGAGCGTGGAGTGCGACCTATCGGTGATTGGCTTATGTTAATTATTTTATCGACGCGATCTATGTTGAGTACAGCGCCGACGTCCTTCGTGTTGATCGTACCATGATTTAGTTTGTTGTAGATTGCGCGAAAAAGTGTATCTATGACAAGCGTCGACTTGCCCGATCCGGAAACTCCGGTTACGCAGACAAATGCACCAAGAGGAATTTTTACATCTATGTGTTTTAGGTTGTTTGCGTGTGCGTCGACTACTTCGAGGGAATGTGCCATATTGATGCGACGGCGGTGCTTTGGTACTTCAATACATTTGGCACCTGAAAGATATTGTCCCGTCAGGCTATTCGGATTTTTCTTTATCTCCTCGACCGTCCCGGCGGCACAAACCTGACCACCGTGTACCCCAGCTCTTGGCCCTATATCGACTATCCAATCGGAGGCATACATAGCATCTTCGTCGTGCTCGACAACTATGACGGAGTTGCCAAAGTCGCGCAGTTCCTTCAAAGTCGATATCAGGCGATCGTTATCCCGTTGATGAAGTCCTATAGAGGGCTCGTCGAGAACATACATAACACCTGTCAGTCCAGAACAAATCTGTGAGTCGAGACGTATACGCTGGCTCTCACCTCCAGAAAGCGTCTCCGATGCGCGTGATAGTGTCAGGTACTCCAACCCGACGTTTATCAAAAACTGCAGGCGGTTTTGTATCTCCGTCAGGATTTTCTCAGCAATTGTCTTTTCCTTATCGCTCAACAAATTCCACAATCCAAGAGCCCATTCCCGAGCACTGCTTATAGACATGTCGGAAATTTCAGCTATATTTTTGCCCTGTATCTTCACGCACAGAGCCTCCTTTGATAGCCTCGTACCATTACATTCCTGGCAAATTTCCTTCTCCGCGGAGAGTATCTCCTCCGCGTCATCATCTTCAGATACAGCTCGTCGACCAAAATAACCAAAGGCATTCGTTATCCCGCCTTTGAACCCCAGACCACCGCAAGATTTACAGGCGCCCTTTGGGCTGTTGAATGAAAACAGTCTGGGTTCAATCTTTTCGATGCAGAAGCCGGAAACCGGACAAGCGAAATGCTCGGAGAATATACGCTCCTTATTCGTCTCAAAATCCTTTGTTATCAGCAAACCACCAGACTGTTTCAAAGCGATGCTGACGGAATCTGCAAGACGGTGCTTCAGTTCCGCCAACTCAGCAGTATCAGATGGTATCGATATACGATCGACGACAATCGATATGTCATGCTTGATTGTCTTTGCAAGCTCAGGAAGCTCGTCAATGGAATACAAAACCTTATCTATAAAGATTCGTTCAAATCCGAGCTTTCTAAATGACGCCAACTCTGCACGAAATTCACCTTTTCTTTGCCTTATCACAGGGGACAGGATGTAATACTTTTCACCAGCCGGATAGGCAGCTATCGCGTCGACTATCTGCGATACCGTCTGTGCTTGAATAGGCAATCCTGTAACTGGAGAATGCGGTACACCAATTCGGGCAAACAGCAGACGGAAGTAGTCGTATATCTCCGTAATTGTACCTACAGTGGAACGCGGATTTTTCGAAATAGTCTTTTGCTCAATGGAGATAGCCGGACTCAGCCCCTCTATCTTATCGACATCTGGCTTCGGCATCAGATTGAGGAACTGGCGAGCATACGCAGACAAACTCTCAACATATCGCCTCTGCCCTTCAGCGTATAGTGTGTCAAATGCCAGGGTAGACTTCCCAGATCCACTCAGCCCCGTAATAACAACCAGCTTGTTTTTCGGTATGTCTATATCTATGTTTTTTAAGTTATGTTCCCGAGCTCCACGAACTTTTATAAATTGCGGCATATCTCACCTTGCATCATTTTGTTTTTGATTGATCTAACCATCCTGTCTGCTTCGAAAAAACACGGAACAACATTTTTCTTTTTGTTTTGATACGTAACGATATCACCTGCAGCGTAGCAATTTTCGAGCGACGTCTCCATAGTGTTTATGTCGACCTTTATCAAATTGTTTTCAATCTGAACCCCAAGCTCCTTCAGACCGAATAGAGAGCTTGCACTAGCAACATACCCATAACAAAAAACGGTATAGTCAGTTTCAAAGGAATGCATTGCCCCATCAGCATCGACTGTTTTCACAGAGCGCCGCCCTTCCTCTTCGAGCAATTTCGATATATTATGTCCAAGCACTAATTTTAACTTTCCGGATTGTGCCAGCCTTTCTATATCACCGAGCTTCGACCGCTCGCAAGTGAATTGCTCGCGTCGATGTACCAGCGTTATGCTGTTCGCTAGCCCCGAAAGCATAACGGCGAAGTCCACCGCCGTATCACCTCCACCCGCGATTATGACCCTCTTGCCGCGGTACATATCGAGGTTTATGCAATAATGCTGAACAAAGTCCGAATGCTCATCGAGCCTATCAAAACCACGTATTGTCGACGGAATGTTCGGCTTCATCTCGCCAATCCCAGTAGTTACAGCAAGATACTTGGCAAAAACGTGTTTTCCCCAATCGTGGCAAGAATCATACGCGACCACATCAAACCTACCATCAGTTGTCTTTGTTGCACTTTCGACTTTGTGCCCAAACAAGCTTACGCAATTTTCTCCAATGCACTGAGCCGCAAGCTTGGACACAAAGTCCTTCGCCTTTACGCCAACAAACCCTGGCGTTCCGTACATCTTCTTCTCAGGATACAAAGCACGACACTGTCCACCGGGAGCAGGCAAAGCCTCGATCAAAGCACACCTAATGCCAGACAGCCCACAACAATACGCGGCATAAAGCCCTGCAACACCAGCCCCGACAATGGCGACATCAGCCTCAACCGAGTTGTCCGATGTGCCTCCACAACAGATCACGCGTACCCAGAGCTAAGCCTCAGATCGTATCGCCGATGGCTACCTTCACCTTGTGGTGCATACGAGAAATTTTGCGAGCAGCCGCGTTTTTGTGAACCACACGTTTGCTTACTCCACGCAGAAGCTCCTTCTGCATTTCAGAAAACGCACGCAAGATACTCTCCTTCTCGAGTTTATCAGCAATTGCCTTCTCGAGCTTTTTAATGAAAGTCCTTATTCTGTTCATTCTATTTAGGTTAACAACCCGCTGTTTCTCAGATTTCCGTATACTCTTCTTCGCCGACGCATGAGACGCCATACGACACCACACAATAACCAAACGCACCGGGATATGCTACCACCACCACCCCAAACGGTCAATATCCGAGGCGGTATCACTGGATAGATTGTACGTGGTAGGAAATTCGACTGTGCTAAAAATGGAAGGCGGACATCGTCTGTGGAGAAAAGACCTTATGGTGTTGGCAATTGAAAATCGTCCTCTTTCCCCCCCAAAAAAACTCTTCTCGCTCGTGGCGTTTTTATGTTATCCTCATTAAAGGGGGAGGATGTCTGGCATGCACGTGGTCTGTGAACAATTTTCAAGGTGGCGAAGGTTCTGCCATACTTATGCATCTGAGTTAATGCTCTTTATTCCAATGGCTTTGATGTTGTTTTGTATCATTTCTATCTATACAATTCTACGTAATTTGAAGGATACCCTTGTGGTTTGCTGCACCGGGGGGGGGGAGCTGCTGGGTTTCCTGAAGCTTTATTTTGTTCTTCCCGCTGTTGTTCTTTCGTCTATTATTCTAGTTCATCTTTTAAACATCTTTGATAAAAAGAAATTATTTATAGTAATAATTTTATTTTTTCTTATATACTTTTTATTATTTGCATTTATTTTATTCCCACTTAGTGATGTGCTTCATATACCTGAAATAAACATCGCAAGACTTCAAATGGCGTATCCAAGACTATATTGGCTTTTTCCACTCATCGGAAACTGGAGTTTTTCTTTGTTCTATATTATAACTGAACTTTGGGCTAGTGTCGTTGTTTGCGTGCTTTTCTGGAAAGTTGCAAATGACATAACAAAGCTTCAACAAGCCAAGCGCTTCTACGTGATGTTTTCACTTATCGGAGAAATTGGAGCTCTAGTTTCCGGATTGCTCATAGTTTTTTGCTCAAATTTTTCAAAAACTCAAGCTAATGCCGGAATAACAAAAGAGGCTTTTAGTACGACGCTTTTTATTCAAGTGTCTATAGTTTTGCTTCTGGGCTGCCTACTGCTCGGAACTTTCTTATGGTTAAACAAGAAGGTTTTGAGTAACGCAGATTTTTCTGCCCCCAAGACTTCGTGCATTGAACCAAGGACAAAACTAGGAATTCTCAAAAGCTTTAAGTTGATCATAACTTCCCCATATTTGCTCAGAATTGCTATTTTGTTTTTGGCATATGGCGCCGCAATCAATCTGGTCGAAAACGTCTGGAAAGGAGAGCTCAGGGAATTTTGTCCAGATGCAAATGATTACAACGCCTGGATGGGCAGATTTTCAACCACAACGGGGGCTATATCGATATTGACAGCTGTCGTAGTGCAAAAACTAATTCGGAGATTTTCTTGGAGGGTCGTCGCCTCGATAACGCCGATTACTCTAATGATTACCGCGCTTGTCTTTTATACGTTTCTTATGTATAAAAACTACGCCGGGAATAATATCCTGCTTTTGGGAGTTTCATTGTCTTTTTTGACTGTGCTTGCAGGTTTTATGCAAGTATCGATCAGCAAAGGTGTGAAATACGCCGTCTTTGATCCAACAGTTCAAATGGCTTATATCCCTCTTGAACCTGAGTTGAGAAGCAAGGGGCAATCCATAATTGGCTCGCTCGGTACCGATGGAGGAAAGGCTATCGGTGCATTCATCCAATCGAACCTACTGATAATCGCGGGTGGAAACGTCAAATTATCTGACTTTGCGAACATCTTGTGTGCACTCGTAACAGTCATCGTAATCGGCTGGCTATTTGCAATTTCAGAACTAAGCAAACGCTTCGAAGCTATGACGGCTCACGGGAAAGAACAGTAATTTTTGCAGTTACGAGAATGTGTTCTGTGCTACGTCTTTCTATTGAAAATATGCATTAGAAAGGTGAGAGTACTTCGAATTATTTTTTCCAAAAGGAGAAACGATCTTATAGATTTTAAGGGAGAATGGATTTGCAAAAGCGGTCAGTAGACTAACTTGTACCTGAAATGAGAGCACTCCGAATTATTGTTTTTTCCAAAAGGGGCGAAGAAAAATAGCCTGATTTGCCGAGCGGCAGTCAAGCTTGAAGGGCGAAGCCCGGAAAGCGAGCCATTAGGCTTAGCGTGGCTTGACGGCACGCGAAGAGGCAAATCAGTACAATGCGTCCCGCCTTTTGGAAAAATAATTCGCTCCCCCTCTACAGTAAAGTTTATTTATACATTGACGACTTACCCTGTATCAAAAGAGAAATCCGTTAACCCGAGGGCAAAAAACCTGTGATTGAACCCGAAGCAAGAAGCCGTTGTATAATCTCATTGCGAGGTGCCCCTACCGTTTAATAGCGCTGGCAGCGTATTACCGAGAGGGAAGTCGTAATCCATGTGAAAAAAAGTACTCTTAGCTAGCGTCTTGGAAACAGAAACTGAGGGGAATGAACCAGCAGAACTCGAATGGGGCTGATCATACTGGCATACTGGAAAAAATTTCCATTCATCTGGGTTATAAGGTAGTTTTTTGAAAATGCCACAAAATTGCGAGAAGTTGGCAAAACTACGTCTCTCATAGCGATTTCTGCCTTGCTCGTTTTGTAAATGCACTGGTCAAGAAGCCGGGGAAAAACTGCTTTAACGAAAATTTTTTGGCGGCAAAAGCTATTTTAGCTGCCGACAAAGTTCCCTCGGGTATCCCATTACATACCGGCTATGACCTATTTCATCCGGGAGCTCTTTTCTTAATCCACCGTTCCTGTGAATAACTCTGTGGATAAATGAAAAATGGGTTTTTAAACCCCCCGCGATTTCGGCGTTTTGGCATCTTTGCTCAAAAATTGAACATTCACACCCCCCTGAAAAACCAGCCATTAGGAGAAAAATTTAAAAATTTTTTCACGTAGCATATTTTTCTTGCTAAAAAAAATTTCGTTCATACGAGGTGTTGATATTTTTTGGCAAAATCTCCATTTTTGTCCCAAAGCAACAGAGCAGTACGTTCACCAAGAGTGGAATCCATCCCTGTCATCGTGCTACCATTTCCACCGTAAGTTGTCGTCTGTTGTAGTACTTCTGGTGAACACGATTTATATAACCACTCCGATATACTATGTCAACGCGAAGCCACATATCGGGCACGCGTATACCACTGTGGTTTGTGATGTATTTGCACGCTTTCACCGGATGTTGGGGTATGATGTCAAATTCTCGACCGGTACCGACGAGCATGGAAAAAAGGTTGAGCAAAGCGCTAACAATGCCGGTATTTCTCCGCAGACCTTTACAGATCGGATTTCAAAGCTTTTCCGGGATTTGCTGCCGGTTTTAAATATATCAAATGATGACTTCATACGGACAACTGAGGAGCGCCACAAAAGAACTGTACGGTACTTTTGGAAAAAACTAAAAGATGCGGGGTATATATACCTCGGCGAGTACTCCGGGTGGTATGACATTCGTAACGAAGCGTATTTCTCCGAAGATGAGTTGATCAATGGGAAGTCGCCGCTCGGAGGTAATGTTCAGTATATGACCGAGCCGTGCTATTTCTTCAAACTTTCGGCGTTTCAGGATAAGCTTTTGAAGTTTTATGAAGAGCATCCGGACTTTATTTATCCTGTAGCACGGAAAAATGAAGTTATCAGCTTCATAAAACAAGGACTGAAGGATCTCGCTATTTCCAGAACTACGTTCGACTGGGGCATCTCTGTGCCAGATGATCCAGAGCACGTCGTATATGTTTGGCTCGATGCCTTGACGAATTACCTGACCGTGAATGGATATCCAGACAACGAGGATCAAAATAACGACCCGTTCTGGCAGAACGTATACCACTTCGTGGGCAAAGAGATCGTACGCTTCCACGCAATCTATTGGCCGGCTTTCCTTATGGCCGCAGGTATTGTGCCGCCGAAACGGATAGTCTCTCATGGATGGTGGCTAAGTGAGGGCGAAAAAATGTCGAAATCGCTCGGGAATGTGCAGGATCCATACAAATACTGCCGCCTTTTTGGCTCAGACGCACTGAGGTACTTCCTGCTGCGTGAGGTACCGTTTGGGGCAGATGGAAATTTTTCGTTGGACGCCTTCATCAGTCGCTACAACTCCGTGCTGGCAAATGCATACGGCAATTTATGTAACCGCGTTTTTGCTTTTATTCGAAAGCATTGCAACGGGAGTGTTGAGCGTCCTAGCGACATTTTGGCTGATGATGCGAAATTTATGTCAGATGTAAAAAACATCCTTAAAGCAGCCATTCCATTGATACAGCAATACAACTTCAGTCGATACCTCGAGAAAGTTGAGCAGGCTATAGCTCTGGCAAACCAGTATATGGATTTCCAGAAGCCGTGGAGTTTGAAAAGCACCGATAGCGTGAGAATGCAGGATATACTGTTCACGCTCGTCGAACAGATATATCGGATTACGAAGTTTTTCTATCCAGTAATCCCTATCGCTGCGGAGAAGGTTCTGAAGGTGATCACTCCAAAGTACCAATTGACACTGGTGGATGATGAGCAGATCGCGAACACGATAAACATAGGCGATTTCGGCGTACTGTTTCAAAAGATCGATCCATCCGAAATCGACACCCGCGACGTTATGGCGGATAAATGAAGCTTTGGGCGCTTGGTTGCCCTCATTTTGTCCTGGAGCGAAATGTGTTTCCAGTTGATGTTATGAATGGCTCGAGCGGTTTTTCTAAAATTCATCTATCGGACATTAGGGCATAGGGGACTTCGTGTAATATCGTGTTTTTTCCCTTGAACCTGCTTGACAGCAGGCTGTGGCAGATTGCCACAACACATCCCACCTTCTGAAAAAATAACTATGCCCAGGTGCCCTCTTTCAGGTTGCTATTGTTAATGACAATTTCCGCAAATTGACTATTGTAATATGAAATTTTACACAGTTTATATCTTCCTAATGAGGTGATTTTCTGACTTTTCCAACGACAGCAACATCTATTGAAAGTTTCAAATCATTCTCCAAGTTAAGGGCGGAACCCGTCGCCATCTTCCAGGTCGGTGGTTCAACCTTTTTTTTGTACTTCACCAGTTTCGCTAGGTACTGTTTATACGAAATTGATAAAAATTAAACCAAAGAAAGATACAGCGGATGTTAATAGCGGTTCGAAAAGAAGATGCGTTTTTCAATCATCTGGTAGCAATACCGCACTATTGTTTAAGGTGTAACAAGTCATTTTCATTCAGATGTTTATACAATTTTTTTTGGGCGTAATCTCTTTGATTTTTCGGTGGTATTACAACCTGCATCTTTTTATCGTTCTGTTCTCTCAATGTCCCATATAGATAGTATCTAGCTTAAAAGTACACACACGATCGAAACATAGCAAGATTATGAAAAAACAGATTTTTTTGACGAACAGTTTAAAATACTAGCCTTGAATTCAACATCATTTAAAATGTCAATCCTTTATATACTAAAAAGTATTTTTAAAATTCTGAGCGAATACTAGACAACAAAGCCTCTTTAAATTTGTGATTTAAACCATTCATCTGCTACTGAAAAGACATGCTCGATGGGGTAATTTCTATAAGTGTCGGATCTTAATCCTGACTCAACAGTGTTGTGTTCCTCCACTCTCCAAACCGTTTTCACCTTCTTATCTCTATATCTAGCAACCTTTTGTTTCGTAAAATTTTGAGCAGCACGTTTTGCTCACCTATTGATGCCTCCTCCAAGTTTTGATATGTCTTGGCATTTGGTACAACGTCGTCATTGAATTTCAGGATTATGTCGCCATACTGTAGTCCGGCTGCATCCGCCGCAGATTTAAGCTTTATCGATTTTACGATGACACCGCCTGAAACACCAAGCGTCTTGACCAGATTTTTCGGTATACCTTGTACCTCCGGAGCTAGATTTTCCACTGTTATGCCAAGACTTGGTTTATCCAGGGCTGGCAGCAGATTTGGTACGGCGATTTTTATACCTTGCTTTATGACGGAAACTGGGATAGCCGTCGTTTTTGCAAGCAAAAACTCGTTACTCTGCATATTCGCTATTCCGAGTAGGCAACCATCCATATCGAGTATCGCTCCTCCTTCGGTTTCCGGAATGATAGCAGAATTAAGCACAGCATTTTCCGCAATCAAAGTCGGTTTTCCGTTGTTCTTCTCGTAATATAACTTTTCGATCCCCGCGGCTATTATCTTGAAGTCATTCTTGGAATTTGCAGGACGCACAGTCGTCGTAAAGTTTTCGCCTCTAGCCTTCCCTATAACAACCGCACCATTCAGCAGCACGACATCCTTC
>JAFUUW010000072.1 GCA_017471265.1 Alphaproteobacteria bacterium | reverse complement strand
TCAATTCAAGCAGAGCTTCAGGGAGTGAAGGCTTATGAATATGCAGACCGTCAAGGCACTGGTTTTTAAAGAGCTCAAGCAAATCAAGCGAGACGCTAGCAGCGTGCTTGTCGCATTCATAATGCCTCTGACGTTGCTTGTCATTTTTGGATATGGTCTGTCATTTGATATAAAGCACATTCGTATAGATCTCGTTCAGCAGGATGCCGGAAAGTTATCGAAGGATCTGGTTGATCTTTATACCCATTCAGAGTACTTCAGCACAAATGTTGTTACATCGACTCAGGAAGCTCGCGGAAATATGGAATCCGGAAAGACGATGGGCACAGTCATAATCCCGGAATGCTTTTCCGAAAAAGCCCTGCGTGGACAGAAGACTGAGATACAGGTTATAAGCGATGGCACAGATCCAAACACGGCGGCGTACATTGAAGCTTATGCAAGTGGCGTATTCAGCAAATACCTTGCATCGCTGAATGCTGCGAAGGACAGGGGACTGAATGTAATAAATCGCCTGTGGTTCAATCCCACGACAGAGTCCATACACTTCCTTATGGCTGGAGCTCTCACAATGGTTCTGGCGATTGTTGGGACATTTCTGACATCACTTGTTGTTGCAAAGGAGTGGGAACGCGGCACGATGGAGGCTATGATTGCAACTCCTATTTCCATCAATGAAATTATTATGTCCAAGATAGTTCCATATTTTGCTCTCAGCATCGTATCTCTCCTGTTCTCATTGGCGTATGGCAAAATATCATTCAATATACCATTTGAAGGTTCGATATTTTCCATACTGCTTGTTTCCTCGATGTTTATAATCGTCTCGCTAATTGAGGGGCTCATAATCTCAACGATTGCACGCGATCAATTTGTTGCCGGTATGATGGCGGTTATGGTAACCTTCATGCCCACTATGATGTTGTCAGGCTTTATATTTGAGGTCAAAAGCATGCCTATCTGGCTGCAGTTTTTCTCCTATATATTTCCCGCGAAATACTTTGTCTCAAGTGCCAGGACGATATGCCTTGTCGGCGATATCTGGGAAGTTGTGTTACGGGATACGGTGGTATTGACAGTTATGGCTGCTGCTCTGCTGCACTTTTTGAAGAAGAAACTGAAAAAGAATGTCGAGTGAACGGTTGGTACTAGGCATTGATCCGGGGTTGGTAAAAACTGGATGGGGGGTAGTCGCAAGCATTTCGAACAGTATCAAGTACATCGATTGCGGCGTAATACGAACCGCAGCCTCGGAAAGTATGGAGACACGGCTTGTCAGGATATACGACGAAGTTACCCGTCTGATTTCGGACTTTAAACCAGCTGCTGTAGCTATGGAGGATGTTTTCATAAATATGAACCCGAAGAGCAGTGAAAAACTTATTATGGCGAGAACGGCAGCATTCCTGGCAGTCGCCAAAGCAGGATTTTTCATTGACCATTTCAAGCCAAACGAGATAAAGAAAAACGTAACGGGCTCCGGACACGCTCCGAAAGAACAGGTACACATAATGGTTCAGAAAATACTTGGAGCAACAATACCAAACGACAGAAAGACACACACACTAGACTCAATGGACGCCCTCGCCGCCGCAATATGCAGGGTATTTGGGAGGGGAGGTGGCTAGCCAAAGTTCGCAAAATTGAGAAGTGTGTATTTTTTTAATGCTTAGTGATATAAAAGATGATGAGTAAAATCAATAACGTGAATATTGCAAGGGATTTATTTGTAATTGAAAGATGGGTAGGTGGGAGGTTCAATCCAGGGATGGATTTTTGTTAAGGTACAGCTAGACTGAAAAGAGTAAAGCTAGCCTAAATGATGACTAGACTAACCGTAGAATTCAATATGGCTTAACGGTGTGATATGACGGCACGGCCAGCTTTTTTGAGGAAACAACCCTGTAGTCTCAGGCTGTGGTTTGTTCATAACATTCTGATTTTCTCTAGCCTAGTTTGGAGGCGAATAGGGAGCGCTCGACACCAAGGATTTGGATGTTGTTGTGGAAGATAGGGAGCGGATAGCCGTAATGCACATCCTCTGATGTTCTGTATAAAAGCCATATTCGATGAGAAAACTTGATATTGTGGCGAAACTCATTTGAGGTAATTCGCTACGAGCTTTGCCACGTTTCACTCCTTAATTGCCATAGGACAGTTTATCGAGCACACCACGATATTGGGGATCGAAGAATACCACCTTTGCGCAATGGTTACGGAGCTTTTGGAGAAGCTTGACGCCATCGATTTTATTTTTCCTGTTGATGAGGCGAGAATCTGAGCTATTTTTGAAAAGCTCGCTCCATTTGCTAGGTTGGGGAGCCGTTTTCCACCCGTACACACCACAAGCATCACTGGGATGTCGAGAAAACCTGCATCTGCCAGCCTTGTTATACCCGTAGGTTGATATTTCACCAGCCATACGCCTCACCTCCCTGCTTCCAGGGTATCATATTTTTCGATACAGCAGGTAGGCATATCTCACCCCTTGATGGCCTTCAGTACGTTTTCACAGACCTTTTTTGCATCGCCGAGGAGCATCATCGTGTTGTCGCGGAAGAACAGGGCATTCTCTATGCCGGCGTATCCAGCACCAAGAGAGCGTTTCACGAACAGTACGGTTTTTGCCTTTTCCACGTCAAGCACTGGCATACCGTATATTGGTGAGTTCGGATCATCCTTTGCGGCTGGATTGGTTATATCATTCGCCCCGATTACAATTGCAACGTCGGTTGAGCCGAATTCGTGGTTTATGTCGTCCAGTTCAAAGACATCCTCGTAAGGTATATTCGCCTCCGCCAGAAGTACGTTCATATGTCCGGGCATCCGACCTGCGACGGGATGTATAGCGTACTTCACAGATATCCCCTCAGCCCTCAGAGCATCGGTCAATTCTTTCAGCACATGTTGGGCTTGCGCAACTGCCATACCATACCCTGGGACGATTATGACCGATGAGGCATTTTTTATTATGAAGCCGGCATCCTCAGCACTGCACAGCTTCACGTTTCCGTGAGCTCCACTTTGTGCTGTACTGGCGGCATTATTGCCGGAAAGTCCGCCAAATACGACATTTGGGAGCGAGCGGTTCATCCCTTTGCACATTATGTTGCTCAAGATAGCTCCGGATGTACCAACCAGAGCTCCCACGATTATGAGCATCTCGTTTTCCAACGTAAATCCGATACCTGCAGTAGCCCAGCCGGAGTATGAATTCAGCATAGAGACGATAACCGGCATATCAGCACCACCTACCGGCATAATCAGAAAGAAGCCAATGAGGAACGCCAAGAGGACTGCGAATACGAGGTATTCAACCGATTGCCGGTAAACGAATGCAGCTATCAGGGCGGCGATAGCCAAAGCTACAAATAAATTGACTTTGTGTTGCCCCGGATATCGCAGAGGTTTGCCACTTAATATCCCCTGGAGTTTTCCAAAAGCCACAAGTGAACCGCTAAATGTTATGGCTCCTATGGCTGCTCCAAGGGACATTTCTATCGCATTAGCAAGTGGGATTCTGTCAGCGACAGTGGCTACGCAAAATGCCTCTGGGGTTGCGCAGATTGCCCCGGCTATGAAGACTGCCGCAAGACCGACGAGGCTGTGAAATGCTGCCAGCAGTTGAGGCAGTGCCGTCATATCAATTTTCTTTGCAATGAAAAATCCTATAGTCCCACCGACAGCTATAGTCGCAGCGACCGCCCATGGTAGCTCGTCTCCCGCAAGAAATGGAAGTGCAACAGCGAGCCCCATCCCCAACATACCAAACCGGTTTCCCAAAAGCGAAGTTGAAGCTGACGATAGTCCACGTAGGGCAATGATGAACAAAACCGCAGCAACTAATCCTAGTATCGTCATCTCCGTTCTCCCTTTTTCTTTGATTTTGCCGAGAACATCGAGAGCATACGCCTGGTCAGCAAGAACCCACCGACTATGTTTATGGAGGTCAAAAAAACAGCTGCAATGCCAAACCACGATGTTACCGCAAACGTGTTACCTCGCGCAGCGCTAACGGCAGCGGCATCAAGAGCGACGACGATGATTATGCTCGATATTGCATTGGTAACTGACATCAACGGTGCATGGAGTGCAGGAGTTACCTTCAGGACGACGTAATACCCTACAAAGCAAGCCAAAACGAATATGGTTAATGTTGTGATACTTAGCATACTTTCCTCACACCAAAATTTTCCCACCGTGAGCGACCAACGTTGCTTTGATTATCTCATCATCGATTTGCGACAAGTCAGGTTGCTCCGACAGCTTGCTTGTGAGCAATTCGAAGAAAGCCAGCACATTTTTAGCGAACAACTTCGAGGCATCAAATGGTATGAGATTTAGGATGTTATCGAAACCAACTACCCTCACTCCCGTTCGCTCCACGGTTTGCCCCGATATCGTCAATTCGCAATTTCCACCAGTTTTTGCCGCAAGGTCAATTATCACCGACCCGCGCTTCATACTCTCAACCATATCCGATTTGACAATCACAGGCGCCTTTTTGCCCGGTATCTGCGCGGTCGTAACGACTATATCCTGTGATGGCAGAACAGCCCGTAGCCGCTGCTCTTGGGCACGCTTGTACTCCTCACCCATCTCCTTCGCGTACACCCCGTCGGTTGTTTCTTTTGCTTCGACCTCAATGAATTTCGCTCCCAAGCTTTCCACTTGCTCCTTTGCAGAAGCGCGTACATCGAAAGCGGATACCACAGCGCCAAGCCGTCGTGCTGTCGCTATCGCCTGAAGCCCTGCAACTCCCGCCCCTATGACAAGCACCTTTGCGGCGGGTATAGTCCCTGCGGTTGTCATCATAAGTGGCATAGCACGGTTCAGCAAATGCGCCGCTTCTATCACTGCCTTATATCCAGCCAAGCTTGCTTGCGATGACAACACATCCATATACTGCGCGCGGGTTGTCCGCGGTATCAGGTTTAACGCGAAGACAGTGAGCTTCTTTCGTTCAAATATCTCCCGATTTCGACGGGCCACCGTATCCTGCAAGCTTACCAACGTTGCACTAGTCTTTAACGACGACAAAGTCTGTTCTGGCAGCGGGTTGATGGAAAAAACAACATCGGCAGTGGATATATCACCCGCTTCAGCAATTGTAGCTTCGGCTCTAACATACTCGACGTCGGAGAACCCCGCCGCATCACCCGCGCCACTCTGCAGATAGACCTCGTAGTCGTTGCTTACCAACTTTTTGACAACGTCCGGCGTTATAGCGACGCGGTTATCGGATTGAGACCCCTCCGACGGAACAAATAGTTTCATGCCCTATTGAACGAAGCTGCAAACACACCCGTATTTTACGACACAAAGCTCGGCAAAAAATCGACCATCGATCTTTCTATCAAAGAAGTCAATCTTTAATTTGTCTCTTGACTTGCATCTCTAGAGATACGGTGAGAGTATGAAATACAGGCATTTGAGTGATTATAAGGGAAAAAATCATGGGGTATTTTGTGAGATTTAACTGCGAACACAATCGCTAAAATTTTGTTTATAAATTGAAATACGCCAAATGTATATTTTAACGAACTTAGTACAAAAATTTTGAAAATTCTATTAAGAAGTTTTGTATTTTTGAACGTTATGAAAGCTATTTTGGATCACACAGAATTTGTGAAAAAAAGGGGCTAGGAGCCGATGGCAAGGCACCAGTTTTTCGCTTGCGAAAACGAAGCGGAAAATGTTCGTAACGGTTGGACAAAATTGTCCAAAAGAGGTGCGGTGCCTGTAATTCAAGGTAAAATGCTAGGAAGTTCGACAATGTATGCCGACGAATGGAGCGCGTATGATGGGCTGATTTTGAATGATTACGATCACTATCGTGTTACCACAGCCAGAAAGAATCTGCTTGTGGAGAAAATCATGTAAATGGCGTTGAGAGTTTCTGGAGTTTTGTCAAAAGACGACAAAATTCAATGAATTGTCGCGTAAATCTCTCTTGAAAGAGTGCTAGTCTAGATTTAAACACAGAGGGGGGATTTGTTGTCAATTTTGTACAAGATTGATGCATAGTTTTGCGACTGTGCTAGTCAAGAGCCTTTAATTTTTCGAGGAGTCAATGCACTTCTCATATGCTTCCTTTAGGTTTTCGTACACCTTCATGTACATGCGCTTTTTGAGACCTATCGTGGAACCATCGCCTTGAGCGAATGCTTTTGTCATAAAGAACAAGTTATTACCATCAGCCATTTTTACAAGCAGTTCATCCAATGGCTTATTATCCGAAAGCAAAAACACCCGCCCATCGTCATTTTTTTTATCAAGGGCGGATAACAACTCAAGCCAAGCCGTCAAAAGCAAATCGCGCGTGTCGTTGAACGTCAAAATTTTTATATTGTTTAACTTCATTGCGCGCTTGAAATACTCATCTGTGCAAAATTGTTCCGAAAAAGGGACTGCTTCATATTTAAACAAATCAAAAATATGCGACATTGGACGATTACGAAAATCGCATTCCTTTTCAAAAGCAGTTAACAATTCATCGAGCTTACCTTTAGGTAGGGTGAATTTATATTTTTCGTCCGTTTGTAATGAATGCAAAGTTTTCCATTCTTCTTCGGTGAAAAGGAGTATAACGTTCTCGCTGTCGAATACTCTCCATTCCTGTCCTTCAGATTCCTGTTCTTCAGATTCCTCTTCTTCATTTATCTTTTCGTCCTCTATTTCTTCAAATTCTTCTCCTTCCTGGCGATAGTAGACTCCAAACTCAAACAATTCTGGCAATGAGCCAATACCGTTTTTTAGCGGATATACTCTGCATTCGAATAACGAAAAAAAGTCTTCAGCCTTAATTGATAAATATCTCGAAAGGCAAAGCCATGGTTCAAGGGCCAAAGGGATCTGGTTCCCTTCAAAGTGCAAGAATTTTGCATAATGAAGATCGTCGCCCTGGAAACGCATACGTTCAAAATCAAATTTGTAATACTCTCCACTTTCGGAACACAACCGTATAGACCAATCACTATAGCTGACGTATTCATCATAATCCTCTGTGAATTTTAGCAAACACCCAGAATTAGAGCGTTCATGAGCTAATTCGTACTCCATCAAAGCCACGGATTCATTCATTTCTTTCGAAAAAAGTTTGAAATTTTCAAATTTAGCAACAGAACAAAAACTGCAATTCAAAAAATCACAAGAGGACAGTACGTTAACGTTATAGTTCCACTTGAGTGAAACATCCTTCGTTAACCGTACTTCGTTCTGCTGTGGATCATCCTCGAAGCAAGCCCTATTCACCTCCGGGTCGTTGAAAGTCTGCTCGTGGCGGTTGTCCTTTATATCCCTGATCAGCTTGACCAGTCGCAGTGCCCTTGAATATAGCTTGACATCCGACACCGTCTGTTTGAAATTCGTCCAGTACTTTCCATAATCTTCGCTTTTACGGATAATTTCTGCAGCGGCATCGATTTCTTCTTCCTCTGGCACAACCGAGTCAGCGAACATTCGGTTTATCGACGTCTTAAGCAACAGTGCATTCCAATTCGCATCGCTAAAACTTGCCGGGTCATCCACGGCTATCTTTATGATGTCGTTTTTGTTCTGGTTGAACTCAACAGCGTTGTCCGCTACGACATTCCGAACATAATCCCAAATCGAGGATTCATAGAACCCCTTCTTATAGTTGTCATTGAGCCACTCCGGATGCTTGTCATCTTTCAATATCTTCGCCAGGTGAACCTTATACACATCGCCATACGCAACCCGTGCCAAAACTTTGCACGGTGTATCAGGCAGCTCCGTAACTAAACTAGCTTCGCCTGGGGCAGTCGGGGCGGTTAGCCCCCCCCGAGTGGGTTTTTATCCAAATCCGAGGCGAAAGCCGCCCCTACCAACGTATGCATCACCAATGCAAGAATAGTTAAATTTTTAAACAACATACCTATCCGCACAAAATTACCCCTATAAACCTATTCTAACACAAAATTTCAGTTTCAACAAATGTTATTTTGCACCAGTAAAAACTTTTTAACGTAATTCGCAACGCGTTTGCGCTTCTCAATATATACCATAAATAAAACGTAATATAAAAATAAATTCATTTTTAGCTTTTACTTATTTTAAAAACGCAAATAATGAAAAATAAATATTTGCGGCGACATTATGCTGAGATAGTACAAACGACAAAGTCTAAGCAATTACAAATTATTATTTTTTTCAAAAGGGACGAGAAAAAGCACCTGATTTGCCGAGCGGCAGTCAAGCCTGCAGGGCGAAGCCCGAAAAGCAAGCGTTAGCGCAGCGTGGCTTGACAGCACGCGGAAAGGCAAATCAGTACAATGCGTCCTGCTTTTTGGAAAAAATAATTTAGAGCTGCCTCGTGGCATAATTCAGCCGCTATGCATCTTAACCTAGTATGAAATTGAAGAAGCGATTCTGCCTCATTTGCATCCTACATGATTTTGTATTTTTATACTTGAAACAAAATTAAAGTTCGCGAGTCATTTTTATTTGTGTGCTCGACTTATCGTTAATAGCATATTAAAAATACTCACATCTACAATCACCACACTTGCCGCACATCGTAGAGCATTACCCATCTTGTGTCTCAATCTCGTCTCTCGGCAGTTTGACGATGAAGCAGGCGCCGCCATACCTTTCGGAATTCCGGGCGAATATGCCGCCGCCGTGCGCGTCTATGGCATCTCGGGCGATGCTTAATCCCAGTCCGACGCCATCATCGACGCTATGTGTTCTCGCTTCATTTTGTTTCTTGAAAGGCAAAAACAGTTCATCTGCCTTCTCTATATCAATGCCGCATCCGTCGTCTTCAAATGAAATTATTACCTCCTTCCCCGTATCATTTACATCGATATATAGACGCTTTGCATATTTCTTCGCATTTGAGATTATGTTTCCCAGTGCACGCTGCATTGATATAGGTCGCACCATACACCGTACTGCGGCATCTCCTGTGATGTATATCGCAAATTCGTCAGAGCGGTACCGTACTGCAATTTCGCCGATGAGATCTCGTATATCTTTTTCGACCGGGAGTTCTTTATTCTGCTCGGCGGCATAAAGTGTGAAGCTTTCAGTCATTTTCACCATCATATCGACATCATTCATAAGCCACTCGCGCTCCTGCGAGTTCGGCATAATTGAGAGCTGGAGCTTCATTTTCGTGAGAGGTGTACGCAAGTCGTGAGAGATGCCCGCAAGTATTCTCATACGGTTGTCCATCAGTTCTTTGACGTTTTTTTTCATTTGGCAAAACGCCATTCCGGCAGCTCGGATTTCAAGTGCTCCTTCTGGAGTGAATTTACCGGTATCAACGCCTTTTCCAAATTTATCAAGACCAACCGCCAGTCTCTTCACTGCCCTGAGCTGGTTTTTCATAAAGATGAGTGCAATAGCGAGGAATATGATGCAAGAAGAAATACCCCCTCCCAGGACTATCGGGATTATCTTCATATAGAGTATTCGTCGCGAAAAGGAGATTTTATAAGTATCCGAGCCATTGCTGGACGGTATATAAATATCCATATGTCGACCTTCGGCACTTATGTAATACCCTTCATATCCCTTTTTCTGAATTGCGTTTCGCAAGATCCTGTACGCCTTGTGGTTCTTCGCTATTCCATGCTTTTGCACTTTTGGAGCGTTCAAAACCTCGACCTCCAGATTCATACTTTTCTTCAGTTCGTTAACGTAACTTTCCTCGCAGTGCATATCCAAAAGGCGAGCTACAGCACTTGCTTCTCCCGCCATCTGTCCAGAAATTATGCCGAGTATTGTCTGGGTGTATTTTTCGAGAAAAAGCGAGCTGATAACCAACTGCGACAGCAAAACCGGAGCAACCAGTATCAAGAGAAACCTCGAAGTGAGACTTTTCGGCAATAGTCTTTTCAATTGAACAAACAAATCACACCGATACGGCACGTGGCGTACACCATTGTGTATCATGAAATGGGTGGGGTGTGCAAAAATTCTGCTTCGGGCTGCATATGTGGAGGTTCTCCAGGTGCGTATCGTTGGCTTTGGTTTTGCTGCTGTTGGCGTCCTGCAAAAAAGAACAGCAGAGACTGGATATCTCAGATGACATACTGAGTGCAGATACACTGATTAAGGAAATCATAGAGGAAATACGCTTCAACTATGCCGATGACATAGCTCGCGAGAAGCTAGAAATCGGAGCGATAAATGGTATGCTTAGCGTTCTCGACGAGCATTCCCTCTACATAACAAATGAAGAATTTAGCGCATACAGCCAGTCCACACGCGGGTCATTCCTTGGCGTCGGAATTGAGATAAAACGCTGCAGGGAAGGAGTTGAGGTGCAGTCTGTCATAGACGAGAGTCCCGCCGCGAACTTCGGTATCAAGCCCCTTGATGTAATAACATCCATAGATGGCAAAGACGTACAGGATATGCAGCTGAAGGATATCGTATCGAGGTTGAGCTCGGATTCCGCTATGAAGGTGAGACTGACCATAGCGAGAAACAAGACCGAAAGACTCGACATACTGCTGAAAAAATCTGTGGTTCAAATACCCAGCATAAAACTGAACTTTGTCGACGACATCGCGATTGTCAAAATAACGCACTTCAACGAAAATTCCCTTCTAGCTGTCTCTCAAGCTACATACAAACTCATCAAGAAGGACGCTCGAGGGCTCGTCTTAGATCTCCGTAATAATCCGGGGGGCATATTAGAGCAAGCAGTAGGCGTGGCGGATTTGTTCCTCGTAGATAAAAAAATCGTCGAACTCAAGTCAAGGAACGCTGACGAATCCCGCCTTATTACTTCAGATAGCACTGACCTACTCTCTGGCTTGCCTATGGCGGTTTTGGTCAATTCTGGTACGGCTTCGGGCGCAGAGCTCCTCGCTGCAGCTCTTGGGGAAAATAAGCGAGCAATAATTATAGGAGAAAAAACGTACGGTAAAGGTTCGCTCCAGACAGTTATACCAATTCCAGGACGCGGTGCGATAAAGCTGACGACCGCATACTTCATATCTCCAAATGGCAATATGATAGAACATAACGGTGTTTCCCCGGATATAGAACTGACAAAGGAAGAGCTCGCCGACAATACCACGGAAATCCCCACAGCAAACTCGGGAAGTGGGATATATGTACAGGATGTTGCAATAAAGCGCGCCGTAGATCTTCTCCACGGCATATCCGCACTGTCGGAGGATGGGTAGGAAACGTGTTGGATCAAACTGTGATACGGAGCCTTGGACTGTGTTTTCCTGTCAACTACTTGTAGTTTTTTCTTTGTTGCCGATACTTCGGGGGATATCCATCACATCTTTATTTTTCTGTAATCTAGCCACCTCTTGCCCTCTGCAACTTCAAAATTTGAAAATACGTATTCGCAATGTCGTCTTCAACAAATATCACGCTGCTCGAAAATCTGTGTATCTAAAGTATGCAGGACACAGTCTAGAGGAGAATGGCAAAAAGTAAGTCAAAGAAAAATGCAGCGAATGTTGATGGTAGATTGAAAAAACGAAATGTCTTTCGAGTATTTATCAATAATACCACATGATTCCCTAACGGATAAAAGTATTTTTAATCAGATATTTATGTGATTTTCGATTATATTTTTTTTGAGTTTTACAATTCTTTTTTTGGCGACATTACAAATTGCATTTTTTGTTTAAGGCATAATTTATTTTCAAAACGTGGAAAGGGAGAAAATCCAAGTCTTTAGTGAAAACCTTGGTATAACACGGGGTATGACATATAAAAAAGCCCATACAATATATAATGCAGAATACCGCATAGTATTCTGCGCGAAATATAGATTTAAGGCATTA
>JAFUUW010000071.1 GCA_017471265.1 Alphaproteobacteria bacterium | reverse complement strand
TTGGCTGGACGATATGGACAAGTTTTCAATTGAGGATGAATGGCATCCCAATTCGGACGAGTTCATTACGCTCCAGTCCTGTATTGACGAGATCGACGGGGAGGTCTTTGCACGCCTGCATCGTCGACCACAAATTGCGGAAGGAATCCTCGGCGGAAATTATTCCAACGTGTAAGTTGTTGGAGCAGAAGAAGATACCGTATAGAGTTTACGTTTGGGAAGGTGGGGCAAAGGCGACAGGGAGTATTGAGCAGAAGGCGCGGAAGGCACGGTATGAATTTCTTCACCAGTGCTGCGACGAAACCAGTGCCGATACGTTGATGACTGCACACCACGCTCTTGATCAGTGGGAAACATTCTTTATGCGACTGTCGCGTGGTTCTGCGTTGAAGGGGCTTGCATCTATACGTCCAGTATCAAGGTTTCACAATATCTCGCTAGTCAGACCACTTCTTGCATTTTCTCCAGACGATATACGCGAGACGTTGAGGTGCGAGTTTGGCATAACCGAATATGTTCACGATCCTTCGAATGATCAGTTGGAATTTGAACGTGTTAGATGGAGGAAGGCATATGCGGAGCTGGCAGAAAGATACGGATTGGATTTGGCAAATGTGTGTCAAACCACCGAACGCCTCCAATCCGCAGACAGTTGCCTAGACGAATTAGCCGAACAATCGCTGCAAGAGATGTTTGATGGCGACTACATTTATAGCGAAAAATTTTGCACACAGCACATTGAATTGCGTATGCGAGCGCTGAGCAGGTTGATAGATAGACTGGCTCGTAATGCCCCCCGTATCGTGTCGTACGATTTGCTCAAGAGAACTGCCATAGCGATGTGCTGCCAGGACTTCAAGGCAACAAACATTGCCGGCTTGGTATTTCGGCGATGCAAAAACAATCGCATCAATGTAGCACTTGAAGAGAGATAACTCCGCTTACCACTGTTTCTCCAATCTCTTTAGCCTGTAATAATCGAAAGGAGCCATCATAGCCCAAACGGCGTTTAATCCAGCCCCGACATGACGGTAAAAGCTGTCATCCAAGTCTGGAAAAACAAGGGCAATCAGACAATTTAAACCGATAAAAGCAGAAATATACACAATGGTTTTTAGCCACATTCCCTTGAACAAATACCAAAGTGGCCCCAGAAGATATACCAGGCAAAATCTTCGAAGTGGGTATATCTTCGAAAAGGAAAACTGCCTCCTTTCCCGAGAGGGAAGAGACTTGAACCAGTCGGAAGCTTTCCAAGGTATTCCGTCAGAGTAACACTGCTCTATGAACTCAAATGTCTCCGCCCATTTTTCACTGACATAACAACCCTCGATATCGGAATTTCCAGAGCCGAGTATAACACGAGCTCCGCCCCTTGGATGTTTCCCTTCGGCGTATGTGATGGACATGTCCCGTTTCAGGACAAAAAGCAGATGCCGAAAAGTTGCAGACTTGACAAAATTACTCAACTTATGAATAAAATATTGAAAAAATGCAGATGGTGTATTATGCAATATTGAATAAAATTACAGAACTAAAAGCGTTAATCAAGCTACAATAGCCGGGGATTGTCTAAAATTTTAATAGACAACCTACCGGCTGGAAGCCGGTAGTTTTGTGTCACGTTTAGAAAGCGGATTAAAAGAGTAAACTCTCAGAATTAGGATATTTTGAATGTATCATTTTTATGATGTTCTTCTTGTCCCTCTATATATTTTTGCACTTCTTTTATGCTTATTTGGCCGGATGTTGCAACGAAGTATCCTTGCACCTATAAATGCCATTTTCAACACTTTTTCTTTAATTCTTGGAATTCGTATTGTAATTTTCTGCCATTTTTCCATTTTATATATTGCGCTACTTTTGACATTGAGAGGTGTGGATGAGCGGACACAAGCATGTGCACATGGTCTGGACTCACACTTCCACTGATTATATCAATATAATTGCCAGAGCAAATCTCTCGTATTACTTCTATGCATTTTTCAGCGATACTACCGCACAATACTCTGCGCCTATACTTTGTGCAAAATACTATGGGATGCTCTATATCGCATACACTATGTGAAATTCTTTTGCACACCATGCCTCACATTACAATAAAGTATTCGCCTAAAGGCGAGGAGTTTATCCTTCCTACGTTTTGAGAATAAAGATAAACCTCGCGGTAATCTTTAAAATACTGAAGTTTCCACGATTTTTGTTGATGATTCAGTTGTCTTATCTGCCAATCTGAGCCTTATGCCTCAGGTGCTTCCATCTGGAGGATGTGCTAGCATCGAAAGGTGTCGTCGTCCGGATCTGTTATTATGAATAAGTTTGCAAAAAATCTTCTCTTGTTGCTTGGATTATCCGTCGCAACGGTGTTCTGCTGGAAGCAGTGGAATGCTGCATCTGACAAAGCTATATGGGGGGAGAAGATAGAATTTTCCGCTGCAGACAACAAAGTGGTTCAGTCGCACGTTATGCAGCGTTTGAAGGATATCGATCAGTCCGGACCTGCACATTATATGGCAGTCAAAATTCCCGCATTTTCAAGGTACGAGCATTCTGTTGGTGTGTTTGCGTTACTCAAAAAAGTTGGCGTTTCGAAAAAGGAGCAAATAGCTGGACTGTTGCATGATGCCTCACATACGGTGTTCTCTCATGTCGGGGATTATATCTGGGCGAAGGATATCAATGATTATGCGGATGAAAGCTTCCAAAATTCGATACATTTGAAATATCTCCACGAAAACAAGTTAGAAGACGTACTGAAGCTTCTCGATATGTCTCTTCAGGATATGGATGTTGAGAATGGGCAATATAAGGCTCTGGAACAATCGCTGCCGGATATGTGTGCGGATCGCATTCAGTACAACATTCACACGGGGGTTATACTGGGCAAGCTATCGAAGACTGAGGCTAATGATATAGCATCTGACCTACACTTCGAAGACGGACGATGGTTTTTTACCGATCCTCAGATAGCAAAAAAGTTTGCCGAGATTTCGCTCTATTGTACGCAGAATTTCTGGGGGGCAAGGTGGAATACCTCGATGAATATACATTTTTCAAATGCCCTCAAACGTGCCGTGGATTTGAAGCTTCTGACGATGAAAGATATCTTCACAACAGATGCTGAAGTTCTGAAAAAGGTTACGGAAAGCGATGACGAGGTGATCAAACTGAACTTGCAGCAGTGCGAGCAGCCGGTCTCACGTATTCCTGGCAAAAGTTATAAGACTGAGTTCTTCAAGCCGAAGTTTCGTGGGGTTAATCCTCTTGTAAAGGACAAGTCAGGAAAACTGCGCCGTTTGACGGAGTTGGATCCGATGTTCAGAAACTATTATGAGAGTGTGAAGAAGTGGTGCGATGAAGGCTTTGAGATTGACATCTTGCAGCTATGAAGTCGCGGAATATATCTTCTGCTATCGAAGCTCTGCTGAATGACTTTTTCCTTGTGCAAAAGGATGTGGATTGCGTTTCCGATTTGTACGACACTGTAATACGAGAGGTGGAGGGCGCGGTCATAAGAAAGGCTATGCAGTTGACAGGGAGGAGCAAAACCAGAGCTGCGAAAATCCTTGGCATCAGCCGTAATACGCTGAATAGCAAGATAAGATCCCTGAAAATCGAATTCTGCTAGGTATGCCATCGATGCGTGTTACTTTCTCCGTTTTGATGAATAAATTCATTGCCCAAGGTAGTGATGCTTCTGGAAAGTTGCTGATGCTGGGAGTGCTTTCCTTGATCTGTTTTGCCTTGGATTTCTTTGGGGTACCATTCATTCAAGCAGTGCGACTTGCTATGGATGATATGGTTTTATCTGTAAAACGCGTTGCAAATGATGTTGCCGATTTTCCTCGAGCTTTTTCGCAGTACCTGAACTTGAAGGACAAAAATGAGAAGTTGAAACTGGAGAATGAAAAGCTCAAGGCAAAAGTAGCTGTTCTTTCAAATGTCGAAAAAGAAGTTGAAGAGCTGAAAGCAGCAGCTAACCTGAGATATCGCTCAAGCCGTTTTGAATGTATGGAAAAGGTGCTTGGATTCGACAATTCCATATATTCTTCGTACGTTCTGGTCTCGGCGCTCCACGGAAAAACGACGGAAGGTGCCGTGGTACTTTCTTCGAATTCGCTCGTAGGGCTTGTGATGTCTAGCAATGGGCACATCGCGAAGGTGCTGCCTATCACCAGCTGTAAAATTTTCGTTCCGGTGAAAAATGCCAATGGCGAGCACGTCATCCTAACCGGCACGGATACGGACGAGATGGTATCCGTGGCAATACGAAGCAATACAACTTCAACATTGAACATCGGAGATATTTTGTACACATCGGGTGAAGGAGGTACGTACGAACAAGATATCCCAGTTGCCACGATAACCAGCATAGATAGCACCAAAAACGAAATACATGCAAAGCCACTAGTTAAGCTAAACGCTCTCAGCTTTGTGTGGACGATCT
The DNA here is from genome assembly GCA_017471265.1 of Alphaproteobacteria bacterium. Classification (GTDB taxonomy): domain Bacteria; phylum Pseudomonadota; class Alphaproteobacteria; order RUG11792; family RUG11792; genus RGIG4847. The sequence continues at coordinate 10,488 of JAFUUW010000071.1, read as the reverse complement.
CACCGGTTGAATGGGGAAAGTAAGGGAGGCGGATTTTCACAATTGAGGTGAGGTGTAACTAACTGCTACTGGAGGGGGCATACTCCCTTATCGTCTCTATATGTTTATTACAATATAACGTTCCATACTATATTTCTCGCAGAATGCTATGTGATAATATGTAATACTTATCTATATATTGCGCTTTGCATAATGCTAAAGTATTCGCACAAGGGTGAGATTTTTCCTCATCCAACATTTTGGAAATACAATACGAATATGTATGCTTTTGTTAATGGAAACGTAAGAAAAAATTGTAAAAACTTGTGGATAAAATAATTTGGGGATGGCGTATATGATCGGCGACTTTGTATGCAAAACAGATGTGAATGTTGGCGCCAAGCATAGTTAAGTTGGAGCGTGTTTTGTAAAAAATACATTTGACAGTAAAAATATTACTTTGCTGAATTGGAATAGGGGGTATTGAAATTCTCCATAGTTTTTTTGCGTGAAAATTTCGTCTTTTTAAATTGAAAAAGTGGCATCCCTCATTTACTTCCTCTCTTCCCCTTTTCTCTCCTCGGTTGTACAATGCATGTTGTTGGTTTTCGCGGAGGTATCTGGTGGTGCTTTTGAAAGTTTTATGGCGTGGTGTTTTTGCGTTGTGCGTCGCGCACAGTGTGGCTTTTGGTACTGCAGAGACGGTGAGTGATTATCTGCAAATTGCCCAAAATAAAGCATGGAAAGCCCATTTACGCACAATTATTGATGTTCCGGGGGGATGCAGCAACGGCATTTGTGCCTGATTGGCTAAAATGCGAGCGATTTCGGGATAGTATCTGGTCATATATTCCAAAGGTGCTTGCTGAAAGCGCCGTCAAAACAGAACACAAAAAGGATGACATAGTCGAGCTTGCGGTCGCATGGGCGCCGAAGGATTATTCTGGTGCGAACTGGAATGCGCTGCTTTTCCGGAATTTCGTAAATCGCGCGCTTGATGAAAGCGTGGAGAGTGTCGAAGGTGAGGTGTATAGGGCGGCTGTTAATCTGGGGCGGCACGATAAGTATGGTCGATACAAAGACAAGCTAGCGGCTGCGGTCAGCGACATAAAAATGTACGCGCGTGCTATGCGGTTATACGACTTCCTGCGGGAGATGAAGCAGATTAGGTATGCCGCTATGTTGACGGATGGGCAAATCGCCACGGGTACGCATGTTGCCCCGAAGTGCACGGGGCGTTTCCTCAATACCGATACGATGTTTTCTTCCTCCGGCAATATCGTATTCGAGGAGTTCAAGCCTCTTGGCATAGAGCATCGTGGCGGATACGTTGTCTTGGATATCAATTCTCAGGAGGTTTCACCATATTACCGAATGCGAGAGTCCAAAAGTGGATACAATCTTCACTTCTTCCTGGATGACGAAATGCGAGTAAGTACGACGATGGGATTTTTGTCAGTAGAGAGTAAACTTTGCGGCAGTGCCGGTCAGGGATATTACACGCTTGTCGGATATGAAACTGAGTTCACGACGAATGATACGGCACGTAGTTTGGGGTATGGTGGGTTTTCCGTTCCCGATGTGTTCTTCGGTGATGACACACAGCCGTGCAAGTTTTGTGCGAATGTGCGGTTTAGCGACCTGCGCCCATTGGCGATAACACCGCAGGTGAACGATGGGCTTGGAAGGCATCCTCTTCTTGAGCCGACATCAAATTTCCTCAACCCGGTGGCTGAGTACTTCCAGATTTCATGTCAGGAGATGCCGCTTGGTGCCCGCAAATTTACTTTTCGTCCGCAGGCAGTGCTTGCAAATTGGATGGCGGATATAGCGAAGGATGAGGAATATATCAAGGGAAAGGCTCGTATAAAAATGCTGATATATGGGGATAACGCGGATGAGCCGGATTATTTCCAGTATCTCGATTTTCCGTTTACCGAGTTTTCCGTCAGTAGCAAAGACGGCAATGCCAAAGGCAGAGGGCAGGGCGTTGAGTTCAAGACGGAGGGCTCGAAGGCGGTACTCTACCTTGCCGAATACGAAGGATGGAAAAAAGATAGAAAGTGGACGGAAAAGCCGGAGTTTGATCAAGGTGATACGAGAAATTTGGTTTCTTTTAGTCAGGCTGCATCCACATTTTACAATTTTAACTTTAGTGAAGCTCAGAGTTTTGTTTATGCTTTGGCGGTGTGCGAAGAAAAATTACTGCATGAACGATCTTCTCCCTATACCTTTCTAAAGTGTTTGGAAAGAGTTTGTGGCTGTAATTTTTTTGAAATGGATATATCTTACCTTTATCAATGCGCCGGGGTTGCCAAACGTTTGCACGACAAAATAACAAACTTTGCTAACTCATTGAACAATCCTCGCCTGGAAGGGTTCACCTTAAAATTCTTCGATGACGTTTGCGAGCTCTCACGTTTACGCGAGGAGCGGTGTTCAATAAATGTTCTGCCGCGGCAGGGGATGATGCTGCTTCTGTCCCCGGCAGATACCAAGCTTTGGAATGAAAAGATAAAATCAGGCTTGCCAGCCACTCTCGGCGGACTTTCTGTGACTAAAGCTCACCGAGAGTTGAGAAAATTTTTGAGGCTACCGTGGTAAGAGGATGGCGATTTATCCTACCTTCAAATTCTCGCTCGTACTTATATGGAGGGGGGCTTCCTCCTCTAGGGTGCACAGGGCACTCCATCAAATCCACAGGCTTCTGGGTAGGATGCAGGTTTGACGATAGGATATCCCTTTTATACTGCACAATTTGCAATGGATAGCGTACACCTTTGTCCTCGTATTCAACTGGCTTTCGATTTTGAGAGTCGACCAGTACTCCCAGTCTCCCATCTTTAATTTTATTTGTCCTTTTTGGTCCATCGTATTTCGTCATTTGTGGATTATATGTAGGCTGCTTCTTATAAAACACGTTTATGGTTTCAATCACCTTTGCTGGTCTTTTTTTCAATTGGAAGATATTCGTTGCACGTTCTTTTTGCCAATAGATATCGTACTTGTATTCCTCGATATTCGAGATGCGAAGATAACTGTTAAACGGTTCGTTGCCGAACAACAATATGGGAGTATTATCGCTTCTTACAGCCTTAATCATTTTCCACATTCCATCGAACGGAATGACCGTATCCCAGGCACATGCAGTGGTACCATACGGTGGGTCTGTAATAATCGCATCAACTTTAGTGCCGGTATCGACTAACTTTTTCATAACCTGCAGACAATCACCTTGATACAATTTGTATTGCATTATGCTAGTTATTTATCTTATACATACCGGAATTAATGTTATCAAATAATTTTTGAATTTTCAACTGAAACCTCCAAATCGCCCCCTACTTCGGAGTGCCTTTGTGCTACCATTTTGAGGAAGTAGTGTTTGGTAAATTGTGCTCCAGTGGTTGGCACTGGACTAAGAAAGGATAAAAGGATGTTTTCAATAGTGAGTGAAACGATAACTTGGGGTGGAAAGAATTTAACGATAGAAACTGGGAAGATAGCGCGTCAAGCTGATGGTGCTGTCGTCGTAAAGTACGGAGATACGACTGTTATCTGCACATGCGTTTGGGCAAAGAAGATTGCCGATGATGCGAGCTTTTTTCCGCTTACGATAAATTATATGGAGAAGTTTTACGCAGCAGGGCGCATTCCCGGTGGATTTGTAAAGCGAGAGGGAAAGCCTGCTGATCGGGAAGTGCTTATATCGCGATTGATCGATCGCCCTATACGTCCGCTTTTCCCTGATGGCTTCTTGAATGAAGTACAGGTGGTTTGTACGACTGTCAGCTATGACCCAGAGTGTGCTCCTGAAATTGCTGCACTCATAGGAGCTTCTGCAGCTCTGTCGATATCCGGCGCTCCATTCCTAGGACCTGTTGCTGGATGTCGCGTTGGGTATGACAAAGAGAGCGGTTTTCTGCTAAACCCTACGGAGCCATCCGAGCTTGAGCTGACCGTTGCTGGGACGAATGAAGGCATCTTGATGGTAGAGTCTGAGGTCAATGAACTGTCGGAGGATACGATGCTTGATGCCGTTATGTTTGGCTTTGAGCAATTTCAGCCGGTCGTTGAAATGATCGACAACCTGAAAAAAAGAGTTGGTAAACCTGTGCCTGAAGTCGTTCCATTTGAAGAAAAGTATGCCGACGCTATGGCAAAGATCGAGGATATATCCAGTGGGAAAATTCGCGAAGCTCTGTCTATCACAGCAAAACTTGAACGGCGGGATATGCTGGAGCAAGCAAAAAAGAATATGCTTGAGGATCTGGTTGATGAGCAAGAGCCGGTTATATTGGATGCCCTATTCGAGAAATTGGTTGCACGGATTATGCGGAGTAGCCTTATATCGACAAGGCATCGCATAGATGGTCGAGAGCTAGAGCAAATTCGTCCCATCTCGTGCGAGATCGACGTCTTGCCGAAGGTTCACGGTAGTGCATTATTCACAAGAGGTGAGACGCAAGCACTTGTGGTAACTACCTTGGGCTCATCTCTCGATGAGCAGATCTTGGACAACATAACTGGCGAAGCTAGAGAGCGCTTTATGCTGCATTATAACTTCCCTCCATTTTCCGTTGGGGAGATAGGACGCCTCGGGGCTCCCGGTCGTCGTGAGATCGGACATGGCAAGCTCGCTTGGCGTGCGTTAAGTGCGGTCATACCGTCCAAGTCCGATTTCCCATATACCATCCGTGTCGTGTCAGATATAACTGAATCGAATGGTTCGTCCTCTATGGCTACTGTTTGCGGTTCGTCGCTTTCCATGATGTCTGCAGGAGTACCTTTGAAGAGCCCTGTTGTCGGTATCGCTATGGGGCTTGTGAAGGAAGGAGACGACTACGTGGTTCTCTCCGATATCATGGGAGATGAAGATCATCTCGGTGATATGGATTTCAAGGTTGCCGGAACTGCAAATGGTATCACTGCGTTGCAGATGGATATAAAGATAACCAGCATAAATCGTGAGATAATCAAAACGGCTCTGCAGCAAGCTAAAGAAGGTCGTATGCATATTCTGGGCATTATGAATAGTACGATTGCTCAGGCTAAATCAGAGCTTGGCGAGACAGCCCCTCGTGTTGAAACCGTAATGATAGATAAGGAGAAAATTCGCGATCTGATAGGCCCTGGCGGGAAAGTTATCAAGGAACTGTGTGAGAAAACGCAGGCGAAAATCGATATAGATGACAATGGCATTGTTTCTATATTTTCTCCTGACAAACAGAAAATGGAGGAGGCTGTTGCCGCCGTGAAATCCATATGCTGCCCACCGGATATCGGTTCCGTGTTTGAAGGTACGGTTACTCGTATAACGGATTTTGGTGCATTTGTATCGATCGGAAACAAGGAGGGCTTGGTTCACATAAGCAACATAGCCGATCATAGAGTAAAGAGCGTTGCGGACGTGCTAAAGCTGGGGCAAACCGTGAAAGTTAAGGTCATCGATGTAGACGACCGGAACCGTATAAAACTTTCGATGAAGGGGCTTTAATTCACTCCGCATCAAGGTGGTGCAAACGCACCACCTATCTTTTGACAACATAACTAACCTTGGGTTTCCGTTGGCAGCGCCGTACATCATCGCAAACAAAACTCGAGAACTATTATGGCTAGACCGATTAGGCTGCACAGCACGAGTGCCCATTTTTTCAGCTCTGGCAGGTATGGCGTTTTTATACCAGCCTTGAAGAAGAGGTAGATTGGCAGCAAAATTGCTACAACAACCAAAATACTTCCCGCAAACCCCAGAACACGTATAAAGGCATTTGGAACAACCGCAGCAACGATGTATGTTGGCAGAACCACGATGAGAGCCACAACACACCGCCTAACGAAAGTCGCCGATGACAAACGACTGATTTTCTGGAGCGATAAGTCGAGTGAGCCCACTAATCCAACCCCAACCCCTATTATGGAAGTGAATATGGCAAAGATGGACATCCACCAAACCATAATCTGAAAGTTGGGGAATTTTGATATAGCCGCCAAGCGTGCTACGATATCCCCTACATCGATTTTTCCAGCAATCATTTGTGTAAAAAATGCCGGTTCAGAGATGGAAATTACACTTAACACACCGCTTGTCCAAAGCATATACACAACAGCGGGAATAAAACTTCCAATAAGAAAGACACGGCGTAACATAACGGAGTTTCTCCCGCAGTAATCTCGCAGCGTATGGAAAATCACCTGGTATCCAAATGACGTGAAAACAACGGTAACAACCGAGGCGATACCACTGGAATCCGTATTTACGCCCCATGGGATGTTATGCCAGTTGACGCCTTCCGCAATAATCGCAACGAGCGTCAAGAATATCGTGACGAAAACAAGAAATGCAACATAATTCACTTTTGAAATCAACTTTATTGGCGCGAGCAAAATAACAACAATTATTGCCGAAATCCACGTTTCAATCGCAAAGCTGGAAAAGGTATACCCCCAATACGTCTCCGCCAATTTCTGAATAATTGACGATATGCCGTATATATAAACAGCCAACAAAGCGTACGACAGTACCTTCACGCTAGCATCCCCGATGAATGCCGCAACTTTCCCGGAAAATGCCCGTCCTAAAGCTCCAAGTGATAGCCCGTGCTCAGATTGCAAATTTAGTTCGACGCTCACAAGCGATGTGTAATACGCCAAAAGCCAAGTGAGCAACATAATCGTCAAGCTTGCCGCAACTCCAAGCTTCGCCAAAGCGATGGGAAGCGCAATCGTACCTCCCCCAATGCAAGTCCCAGCAACAAGCAGGATTGCCGTAATTTGCTTTTGCATTACCCTTTCTCCATTTCTCAAAAATCCACACACGAGCCGGCAACACACCGCCTCGGAAAACACCAAAACACAAAAAGAAATAACAACAAGAACCAGCTACTCAGCAGCTGGTAAATCGAAAGGAAGAAACAAAAACAAACGACAAAACCAAAACTTGGTCTTCACAAAGCAAACACTCCCACATCGATGGTAACACATTTCTGGGAAAGGCGACAAGAGTAGACTTTTCGATATAGTAACGAAGCCAGGCTTCCTGTCGTATGGACATTAAAATGCATCGGGTATACAAAACCTCAGCCTTTCCCGAGATAAAAAGAATTATTCCTTAAATTTACATTAAACATTTTTTATAATTAGCATAATAACATTTTTAATATACATATTAGGCCGATTTGTCTTATCCTTGCAAACGAAATTGCGTTTTTGATACAATCGCGCTGTTTGGTTTTTATTCTTTACGGATACGGAGAGCGAATATGTTGAAAAAGTTATTGAAGTCGTCGGTGTTAGCGGTGTTTGTGGCGGGAGTTGCATTTGCTGGTGATGTGCCGAATGAGGTACGCGATTTTATGAAATTCGCGAACAAAGAGGCATGGGAAACTCACTTGGCAACCATTATTCAAGAGCGCAAGGCACAAAACCTCGAGATCTCCCCTCTTATCAATGATGAGAAAAGTTGGGTATGGAAAAGTATCGGTAAAAGTCTCTCTGAAATTGGTACGAAATCCGGTATTTATAAGCAGGACGAAATTATCGATATTCGGCAGAAAGAAAACTGGAGTACATACACGAAGGATGACTGTCGGGATTTGTTTTTACGAAATGTCGTGAATTTCACATGCGCAACGCCCGGAGGTATCAACGATATTTCGCGCTGCTTAGACGATATCGTTAAGTCGCTGAAATCTTCTGAAAAATACCAGAAAACTTGCATATTCGGTAAGGTGCAAGGCGACAAATTTGAGGCAAACCTAGATGAGGTGGTATCTGAGGTTAAAGATTTTGCCGCAGAGTTAAAACTGAAGGATTACCTCAACCGTATGCGTGATATCAATGGTCGACAAAAGATGGTCAATTTTGCAAATGAAATGACAAGTAGCGATTTGCCGTATGCTTATTTTGATCTCGAAGAGGTTGCGCCGGACGTTAAAGCTTGTTTCGCCTACCTAAAGAAGATGCCAAATAATGACGGGAGCAAAAAGCCACCGCGCATTGCCGGCTATGTTCAATTTGAAAAATTTATGGTTAGTAGTATACTCCGTGATTCAGATTTGAGATTACGCCGGTATGTGCTCGATAAACCATTGCAAAAAACCGAAGAGGTTGGGAAAAAATGTTTGAGCTTCTTTTTAAGAACAGGTTGCCTCTATTCGTTTTCGCCAAGGTGGCAAGTTGTGACCATTTACGAGGGCAAAGCTCTCCCCTCCCTCTCTGGAAGATTGGCTAAAGGGCATGACGCCATGCAGGCGCTGAGCTGGATTGAGCAGGATTTAAGTGATTTTGCTAAGAAAAAGGCTGATGGAAAACTGTTGAATGATATCATACAGAAAAGTATGAATTCTTTGATAAACCGGATTCATTATTTTCGCCAAGAAAGTGAGCTAGGCAGATACCCTCGTCTCCCAAATTTTCAACTTACGTCTTGGGATGGTAAAAGCTCGACATACGATGCTAAGCTTGCCGAATGTCTGAATTTATTAAACGTTCTCAAGAATAGTGTTAAGCTTTCGATGAAATGTAACGAGTGCGACTTGGTCGGTTCCATTAACAACTTCCTTGGAACGGCGAAACAGGGAGGCTCTCGTGAACGTAGGCGTGTTGTAAATCCCGGCATTGATTTTTTTGAAACTCCAAGAGAATACCAAACCGTCCGCTATGACTCAAAACTCAAGTTTTTTCACGACTTCCGTTGTGCGCTTGATCTAGTAGGTGATAACATAAGACACTTTCAAGGGGAGTGGTAACTGCAGGTCATGGCTTCCGGACGTAGATCCGGAAGCCGCCTGCGTATTCCGAGATGTATTAGAGCAGAGGTATGTTCTGCACTCGAATAGAGGACTAAGGCAATATACCCCTTCCCCCTGTGGGTGGTATAGTTTTGGATAAAACCGATTGTCATTGCTATGTGCATCCTCGTTAATCCGAAATTAGCGGTGATATTACTTGCTGTTTCCCTCGCTTTGGAATGACAGGCTTTACTGAGGTATTGCAAAATTCTCTCCATTTTTCATTGCCAGAATGTGGGATGGAAGAAAAACTTCACCTTTAGGTGGACATTTTAGTGCAATGCAAGGTATGAAATAGTGATACGAATAAATGACCTACCGGCTTGGAAGTCGGTAGGTCTAGATTACGCTTGGAAAGTGGACTAAAAGAGTAAACTCTTAGGCACCGAAAATCTCAAAATTATCTCGCTTATGGGACGCGTCCATATATTTTTGTACCTCCTTTGCACCTAGCTGTCCTGATGTTGTTACAAAATATCCTCTCACCCACAAATGTTGTCCTCCGTGCCGTTTTCTCTACTAACCCCTCTATTCTAAATATTACCAGGTATGGCAAGATGGGCATCAAGCCTTTTTAATGAAAAGAAACGGTCTTCTTTCACTAAGAAAAAAGAAGTAAAAAGTTTTTTATAAAAATGCTCACAAAAAACAGCAAATGCTAACGCCATACTTAGCCCCCACTGCTTATAGCAAGCAACCATGGGCTGGCATCCTTTCATATAGAACGTCAATATTCCTGAAATCCTCCTTGTAGTTTTTTGCGACTTTTCCGCTTTACGCTTTTCGATAGTGAGAGGTGCGGGAAGTGCCGAGATTAGCATTACCTGTAATCGGAACTTACATTTCTGCTTATTACGTCTATATAGTTAATAAGAATATGCCGCCCCATCGTCTCCATATACTTTTTTAAAATATTATCATATGGTACCCTGTGTCTACATTTTGTGCAGAACACTATATGACATTCTATATCGTATACACTATGCGAACCTCTTTCGTATGCCCTACATCACAGACCCCTAAAGGCGAAATTTTTCACCCTTCCCCACGGTTTGAAAACAAAAATATGTGATATCAATTTTTTGCTACTCTTCGCTCCCCGACACTTCACCGTCATCGCTTCACCTGATAATTTCCAATATGTCGCGGATTGACTTTATCTTATGTATGTTGATTTTTGCATCTGCTTCAAAGTCTTCTGTCTTGTGTGAACAGAAAACTGTCTTGAAGCCCAGCTTTTGCGCCTCTTTTATCCTCGAAAATGACAGATGAGACTGCCGTACTTCCCCCGATAGGCTAACCTCCCCAAAAAATACGGCACCTCCTGGAAGGGGCTTACGGAATGCAGAGGAAATAACAGCTGCAACAACTGCCAGATCTATGGCTGGCTCGGTTATCTTCAATCCACCTGCAACGTTCAAGTACACATCCTTGTTCGAGAAGTTGAGTTTGCAACGCGTAGACAGAACGGCAACCAACATCGACAGCCTATATGGATCAAACCCTATTGACGACCTACGGGGAACGGCAACTGATGTATTCGAAACGAGTGCCTGAATTTCTGACAGTATAGGGCGTGTTCCCTCGATTCCGGAGAAGACAGCAACGCCGCTTACGTTGTTGTCGTATTCCGAAAGAAAGGCTGATGATGGGTTTGCGACCTCGTGCAATCCATCGGTAGCCATCGAGAATACGCCTATCTCGTCAGTTGCCCCGT
>JAFUUW010000070.1 GCA_017471265.1 Alphaproteobacteria bacterium | reverse complement strand
CTTTACATTATGGTAAAGTGTCCACCTAAAGGCGAGGCTTCCCCCTACCACGTTTTGGAAATAGAATTGTAAGGAGCTTTGTGATGCCTTATTTGAATGGATGAACAAGTGAAACGTCTCTGTATTTATTGTTTCTATGACAAAGATGGAATTGTAGATGATTATGTTCTGGTCTGTCTGAGGGCTATACGGGAATTTTTCTCGGAGATTTGCGTGGTGGTCAATGGCAACCTAACTAAAGAATCCGGTGAAAAGTTAAAGTCGGTTTGTAATAATCTGTTGCTTCGTGATAACAAAGGATTTGATGCGTGGGCGTATAAAGAGGCTCTTTGTTCCTATGGCTTTGATTACGTTGCCGAGAATTTGGATGAAGTTTTGTTGAGTAATTTTTCGTGTTTTGCTCCGATTGGCTCATTTAAGCCGATGTTTGATAAAATGGATAAAACATGCGATTTTTGGGGACATTGCCGTTCTTATCCGTCTGCGGGGCAAATGTGTGGCGGGCAGCCAATTCCTGAACACTTGCAGAGCTATTTTCTTCTCTTCAGAAAACATATTCTACAATCAGACTGCTGGAAAGGATTTTGGAAGACTTTAAAACCTATCAATAGCTACGATGATGCTATTTTGCATTATGAACTCAGGTTGACGCGGTACTTTGAAGAACGTGGTTTTGTTTCTGCTTCTTATACTGATAATCGAAGAAAAGTGGGCTGCAACCGCCCCCTTTTTGATCCATACGATATGGTGGTAGTTGACCATTCTCCTTTTATTAAAAGAAAAAGCTTCTTTGCGAAGAGTAAAACGTGGGAATTTTATGCCCCATACAGTCGTTACAATGAAGTCCTTCGTTATATCTCTGATCATAATTTATATGATTTGCGTTTAATATTTTCTAATTTGTTGCGAACCGGCGATTTTGTTTTCCCAAAATTGATGACGTGGTATAGGATTAAATACCTTGTCCTAGGGAAGATATTGAAACTAAAAAGATATAAAATAAAAATGAAAGCTCTCCCCGATTATAGGTTCATTAAACAATGCATTAAATAATGTGCAACAAGCAAATAGATCGTGCAGTAGAATGTAATCAAGAGTATTTTCTTAAATGTATTAAAACGAATTGTATATGACGTTTAAAAATAACTTTTTGAAAAAATTCCTCTGACATCTATATTTACGCAAACGCAACATATTTTTAATATCTCGGAAATTGGTGATAGGTTTTTATAAATATATAATTTGCCAAGCTTTATAAAAATGAGATAAGTGAAGTTTGGTCGTAATTTTAGAAAACATACGATTTGCCGCTCGAGTGCGTTTTTCGAATACTCCCCCTCCTAGACCTCAGCTATGAAAATGGTATAAAATCGATGGGGTACGCTGAAGTAGCTCAGTTGGTAGAGCAACTGATTCGTAATCAGTAGGTCGGGGGTTCAAATCCTCTCTTCAGCACCATTTTGAGAAATTGAGCCTTGGGATGCTTTTTGACGTTCACATCAACAAAAAGATACGACCTTTGAGGCTCTGCATAGTTGCGTTGTGTGCCGCATTCGCTTGGTTTTTCCTCGAGCCGCAGTCCGGATTGTCCTCCAAAGCTTTTCATATGGCTATCATTTTCATTGCCTCTATGGCCGGGATAATGCTTGAGGTTTGCTCAACCGTGGCATTCTTGTTTATGACGATGCTTGTCGCCAATCTTACCGGTACGATCGACGTTCTTGACGGGTTTTCCGGTTTTCACTGTATCGTCCCATGGCTTCTGTTCTTCATCCTGTCCCTTGCCAAAGTCGTAACAAAGACAACCCTCGGATTACGTCTGGCGTATTTTTTTATGAAGCACTTCGGGCGTGGTCTCGTCGGGTTATCATATAGCGTAATCCTGACGGAGTTTTTCGTTGCTCCGATCCTGCCGAGCAATACTGCCAGAAGTGCCAGCGTTGGCTTGCCACTTGTAACCTCGTTGTCAAAGTATATATCCTCGCACATAAAAGGCGTGTCGGAGACTTCCATCGGCGGGTATCTCACGCTTCTTTATGCTTACAGCAATGCCGTGTGCAGCGCCATGTTCATAACCGCTATGATCTCGAATTCCATAATCATCGAGGAGATGGGCAAAATCGGCGTCAATATAACCTGGCTTGCCTGGATGAAATTTATGATTTTGCCGTGCGGTATCCTGCTTTTGCTTTTGCCTTTCATTGTGCGGTTAATTTCAAACCCGAAGGTAAAAAAACTAGACGGTCTCAGAGAGCAGGCTATGCGTAACAGCTCCGAATTGGGCAAGCTAACCGATCAGGAAAAATTTGTCATAGCCGTATTCCTCGGAATGCTGACTATGTGGGTATTTGCCGATACAATCGGAGTACCGATTTTGGTAACCGCCCTCCTCGGTGTCTGTATCTTCATTTTCTTCGGAACACTGGAATTGCGAGAAATACTGTCCAGTCAGGGGATTTTCAACTCCATATTGATGATTGGCATTTTGATTTCATACGTCAAGGCGCTGTCGTCATTCGGAGCCATCGAGTGGTTCAACGGTGTAATCTCAACATTTATTGGCGGTATTCACTCCGCAATCGCATTTGTGATTTTGTCCACCATATATTTTTTCACACATTACTTTTTCACTGGCGAGGGCTCGCGCATTATAGCTTTGTACGCGTCGTTTCTCGCAACAGGCATAGCTATTGGGTTAGACAGTTTCACAGTTGCAATGACCCTCGCTGCATTCAGCTCAATTTCCGGCGTCTTGACAAATTATTCCGGGCCCGTGGCTTTGACGATGTTTTCGTCCAACTACGTACCCATAAAAAAGTGGTTCTCCTGCGGCTTCTGTATGGCAGTCATAACAATGACTGTCTGGTTCCTGTACGCTTTGCCCCGCCTCTGATACCCTTGATGCAACGTCGCTAGCCGTATCGATATCCCCCAAATTTATCGCAAATTTTTTGGGACTTTTTATTCTTTGACCTGGTGGCGGAAAATCCCCTAACCTGGGTTTAGTGGAGGTCGGGTACTGAACTTCCAAACTTTTCGCAAAATCTTTCAGTAATTCCTTTTCGGCGTTTTATCGCCACCTCTCGATCTCCACATCACAATTTTTTACAAATTTTCAAAGGAGAATACAAATGAAAAACAATAATATCAATATGCAAAATACAGAATGCAAGCGCCCTAGAATGGAGCGCATACTTGATCTGCTGATAACCCTAACCCTCGCCCTCCTGCTCCTGGCATCATACGCCCGCGGAGGAGAGGACGAGCTGATAAAACACCTCAACTCCTCCAGCCTGCCGTACTCGCAGTATATGCGAGAGGGGTGGAACGAGGTGGACATAAAAGCAAAACTGCCGGAGTTTATAGACTATTCGAGTGATCCGGGGCGCATATCTCCCATCTTGGAAAAGATAGCCGACAACCCCGTCGGCAAACTCACCTTATGCCTCCTATACCAAGCCAGACATAATATGCCGAAGGAGAGGCTAAGGATATTCGTGGATGACAGAGAGCCGAAATTCGGTGGTGGAATGAGTACAGGATTTTGTTCAAAAGGTTTCTGCATTTGCCTCAATACGCATCAGACAACTCATACATTTGGGATGGCTTACGTTAACGGTCATATATCTTCGAAATACAATACCTTCGATGCTTCACTATTCCATGAAATTAACCATGTCTTACATAAAGTGATGGGAAATATGAAAGATAAGACTAGTGAGACATTAGAGTATATTTACAAAACAAGTAAGATAAAATACTTATGGTGCAATATGAAAAAAGATGTACTGTATGATGAGGAATTCTACAACATAACAGGGAAATATCTGTGGAATGGAGAGTTACTCTATGATCCATTGAATTGCAACCTGTACGAAGCAATAGAATATAGCAGACTTGGGTATTCCACGGAGTGGATCCCACAAAGAATGTTCCACTGTTTCTACGACAAAAAATTTTGTGCACCGTGCTATCTATACAAATCAGAAATGATTGTCTCAAATTTTTCTTGACGGCTTGTCGCTGTTCGTGAAATCCTGGATATGATAGACGCTATAGCAGGGTATACAAATGAAAGTTAATGCAAGAAAACCTATTCTCTCCGTCATATGCTGTTTGTTAACAACGTGGGAGTCTATGTCTATGGAAGACGAACAGCGAGTGTTTCAACCGACAACAGATAAATCTGTCGTAGAAGAATTTTACAAAGATATGGCAAAATGGCGAGAAGTCGAAATTGATATTGTGAAAGGAAAACGGTTTAAACCTCGCGAATTTTGGGATCAAGATGCCAGCGTTATATTAGAGTTTCTGAAACCTGAATTGCAGAAGTGTCTTATTCCAGAGATAATAAGGGTAAATCAAAGCTACAATCGCGACTTTCCGATTGAAGTTGAATACATTTTTCAAAGTTGTGTCCTAAACAAAATAAATGTTTTTATGAAAAATAAGGGGCTTCCCCCTGTGGATAACCGTGAATTTTTTGAATCTCTATCTCTTTACGACGAGAAAGAACCTTCAGAAATGGTGAAGGCTCTTGCAAGTAAAGGAATACACTATAGTGAAGGATTTAGCGATACGCCTCTATTTGATTATTTTGCTCCATACTTCAAAGAGCCGCACGATGACTGGATAGAATAATTGTTGCGGCAGTAGCCGTTACGTTTCTGGGCTGAACGTTTCAGACGTGCAGCTTAGAGGATAATATGGACAACCTTATCCAATCACCGCACCTACCATACGCGCAGTATATGCGAGAGGGCTGGAACAAGGTGGATATAAAAGCAAAACTGCCGGGGTTTATAGATTATTCGAGCAATCCGGGAATCATATCCCCGATCTTGGAAAAGATAGCCGACAACCCCGTCGGTATGCTTACCTTATGCCTCCTATACCAAGCCAGACATAATGCGCCGAAGGAGAGGCTAAGGATATTCGTTGATGACAGAGAGACGGAATATGTAAAAGATGCATACGGAAAAATGTCAATATGGGCGGAAAACAAACACAATTCTGTCATAATGATTTTTGTATATATTTGAATTTCCATCAAATTATAAATAGCGCTTCGGTTGTATATTTTCAATGTCCTTTTTTTGAGTTTTACAGCTATTTCGTTTTACATACTGCACGATTTTTGATGCTACGGAAAGTAGTAGTAAAGAATATACGATCAGGTCTCGCGTTTTCGTTTATTATATCTCAGTAGTTAGCGGAGCATATTCCCAGTATCAATTCTGTACAGCTTTCCCCCATATCACCACATAACATCCCGCATTTGTACTTTGCACAAAAGCACTGTATGGAATTTTATATCATATGTACTATGCAAACTTCTTTTATACATATATCACATTAAAGTATTCACCTAAAAATAAGGATTTTTCTCCCATACCACGCCTTGGAAACAAAAAGAACATATTACCCTCCAGTAGCGGGCATCAAACTACTTAGCCGTATCCAGCTATTCTATCCCGATTATGAATAAGCCCTTTTCGTTGGCAAGTGCTGTGGTTTCATCGCAGTCGATTATTTGCGATGCACCTGCACCGATTGCTATGCCTGACAATCCGGAATGCTCTGCCTCTGATACCGTATGTTTGCCAATGGTTGGTAAGTCGATCGATAGCTCCTGCTTGAGCTTGGCAGTTTTAACTAATACTCCACCACGCGCGTCAGATACCTTCAGATCGGCGCATCGCTCAATAAGCCTTTTCGTCCCCTCTGCGGCTTCAATTCCAAGCACTACGCCTTCTTGAACTACGACGGCTTGTCCCACGTCAGCTCGCGAGAGCGTATTCAAGACAAATACCCCACGTGCAATATCCCGCAAATCGATTTCGGATGGACGAGCGGTTGTCAAGACCCCAGCCGGCGTCAACAAAGTTCCGAGGATGCTTTGTGGGCTTATTACGTTCAGCCCTTCTGCGCGTAGCAATTCTTTTATGCCCTTCAGAAGTGCATTATCTCCGAGAAATGCCCG
>JAFUUW010000069.1 GCA_017471265.1 Alphaproteobacteria bacterium | reverse complement strand
GAGGGGTTCTTCGTGAAGCCTAAACATGGATAGCGGTTCTTTTACGATATCTTGAAGATTGGCAGGTGCCCACTCGATATTCCAGGGAGGCGGTGCTTTTATCTTCGTATCCGGGGCTTCACGAGCTTTTTCCTTTATCAAATACCCGGACGTATAGAGCATAGATACCACATACCTATGCACTTCCCCCAAACTCCCTCTACCTCGGCACCCGTCAAGCACCTCTCCGCGTCGCGAATACACCCACGCAGCATATCGCCCCCTCGCGAATGAAAAAAGCTGGTTTACTCAAAACTCTCTCGCCTTGTTCCCGCACGCCCTCAGTACCCCCTCAGCGATCACCTTTGATGGAGTAGTGCTCCCCGGCGTTAGCCGTTCACGGAGTCTTTTAAACTGCCGGAGCTGCTCCGCCTCGTCCAACGATACCGCAACATCTGTTATTTTCTGCACAGTGCAATCGCTCTGTATGAGCTCGGAGACAACCGGCGCGTTCAAAATCAAATTGACGAGCGAGATATACCTCACCTTGACCAATGGTTTCACGAGCCTATACGAAAGCTCGGACAACCTGTACCCTACCACCATAGGGCACCCGGACAGAGCTAACTGGAGCGTTGCCGTACCGCTCGCGACTATCGCCAGCCTCGCCGACTGATATACCTGCATCTTCACCTCTTCGTCCGCAATTACGTCAGCATCATCGCCGGCAATACTTTTGACGAGCGGAAGCAGGTGCGGCAATGTTGGAATAACCAAGCGCGTTGTGCCAAGCCGCCCGGCTACACTCTTTGCAGCTTCGAGAAAAATAGGCAGGAGAGATTTTATCTCCTGGGTACGACTGCCCGGCATAACAAGCGTGGTATCCTTCCCCCGATGCTCCGAAAATTCGAACCGCTCAACTGCGGGATGTCCAACAAATGTTGCATCCAGTCCGTATTTCGTGAAGTACCGCGGCTCAAAATCAAACAGACAAAACAGGCGATCGTACAGCTTAGCCAGCTTAGCAGCTCTACCCTCTCGCCAAGCCCAAACACTCGGAGCAACCAAGTGTACCAGCTTTATTTCTGGACAACGCTTACGTACGAGACGTGCGACGCGGAAGCAAAAACCAGGAGAATCGATAGTCAGCAAAACATCCGGACGATTTGCAGCGATGTCGTCAACCGTTTGGGCAATCAGTCGCTTTATCTTCAGCAAATGTGGGACAACCTCAAGCAGTCCACCAACCGAGATGTTCCTTATATCAAACAGGCTAACAAGCCCGGCGGCTTCCATCAAGTGCCCGCCCACACCTCGTATATCGCACCTATCGCCAAGCTCACGCAAAACCCCAGCGCCTAAAAAATCCCCAGATGGTTCACCTGCGATTACATAAAGCTTTGGCATACCTACTTCAGCAGAAAAGCGTCTTCAATTTTAATCTTCCGAGCACCAAGATTAACGTCAATAATCGAGCTTTTGTTAAACGGCAACGTCGCGATATGCCCCGTATCCGATAGCTTTATATCGAGGAAGGTTCCTGCGCCGTAATCAAGCGCCGCATTCACAACGCCAACATCTTTGTCGTCTTGATTGAACACTGCAAGCCCAGACAAATCCTCGAGGTAGAATTCATTTTCATTCAACGGAGGCAAAGCCTCCCTATCCACGTAAAGACGCTTCAGGTGAAGTACCTCGACAGCAGTGCGATCATTGTATCCCTCGATCCAAGTTATAACCTCGGATTTTTCATTCACCTTAGGGTGCTTCAAAACCAGACGAGTACCGTCAAAAAGAAACAGTTCAGAGAACCTCAAAAAGACCGTCGGAGAGGTCGTATAGGGACGCACCCGCACCTGACCTCTCACTCCAAACGGTCTAGAAATTATGCCGACACAAATTCTCCTGGAAGGCACTTATGCTTCCGCAGCTGCCCGCTCTGCCTCAGCTGCAGCCTTCATCCGCTCCTGAGCCTTCTTCTTTGGAGCAGATTTTTTCGGACGTTCAGAAATAGCCGGTTTCTCAACTATATTCAGTTCAGAAAGCAACTTTTCAACACGCTCGGTAACCTTTGCCCCAACAGATAACCAGTGCTTTACGCGCTCAGCGTCGACCACAAACCGCTCTTTATTATCCCTCTCCAAAAGTGGATTGTACGATCCCAACCGTTCCAAAAACTTACCATCTCGAGGAGCAGTATTCTCAGCAACAACCAACTTGTAAAAAGGACGCTTCTTCGAACCGCCACGAGCCAACCTTATCTTCAACGCCATATCGTACGCGCAACCAAAACACCAACGCGTTTATTGTACACCAATGCCGCTATGCAAGTACACCTCCTGCTCTTTGATCCGTGGATTTGCGGCAAATGCACAAGATAGGGCTTGTATGGTAGCATCAAGAGAGGCGGTTTCTGTTCAAGAAAATTATGATATTGAAGAGCTTCAGGAATGCATCGAATAGCTTAGTTGTAAAAATACTGTTCAGTGCGATCATACTCAGCTTCTGCCTATGGGGTGTTGGGGATATTATTCGGAACTATTCGGCATCGCGTCCTGTCCTCTCCGTAAACAAAATTAAAGTAACCGTCGATCAATTTCTGCACGAGTTTTCTCAAGAAAAGCAGCGGATACGTAACCTCAGCTCGCAGCCATTGACCGATGACGAAATGGATAAATTGAATATACGCAAGCTCGTTTTGGACAAGCTCACCAACGATGCAGTTTTACAGGAGATGTATCGAAAGCTGAACATAATCATCCCAAAGAAAAGTTTGGTTGACATCATTCATTCTCTCCCGGAGTTTCAGCGAGATGGTGGCATCGACGGGCGGGTATACGAAACAGCCATCCGCCACTCTGGAATAAATGAAGCAGCCTTCCTAGAGCAAATTAAAGAAAGCGTCGCCAGAACGCAGCTTATTCACCCGATCGCAGCCGGTTACAAGTTGCCTGCAATCGCCAAAGAGAGCATAGCAAAGGAATTCGAAGCGCAGAATACCGTGTTGCTCGCCACGGTGGATGTGAACACGGTCAAGTATGATAAAAAAATCTCCGATGATGAGTTGAAACAGCACTATAACAACAATCTCAACCAGTATAAAAAGCCGGAAATTCGAGATGTGTCGGTATTGATTGTGGACTATAGAAAGCTTGCAGGAGATTTGTCCGTATCAGAGAAGGAGATCGAGGAGGCTTATGAAAAGCTTAAGGCTTCCAATCAACAGAAGGAAACTCGCGATTTTGAGCGCTTCATTTTTGACGAGCGTGAAAATGCCGATAAAGCTTGGAAACTCCTGAACAAAGGTACCTCCTCTGCTGAAGTAATAAAGAAGCTGACTCCGAAGGTTGGGGAAATCAAGGCTGCTAGCCCGTCGGACTTTCCCGAGAAAGTCTCTAAAGAGCTGTTCAGTCTGAAGGTTTCGAAGACTTCCGAGGTGTATCACATAGGGGGAAAATACTACATATACAAGCTTACGAAGATAACCAAGCCTGAGACGAAATCTGAAGCACAGGTGAAGGCGGATATTCGGAAAGAATTGCAAGACGAAAAACTAAATTCGTCTGAATTTTATGCCAAGGTGAATGAACTGAAGGACAGGATTGATGATGCCTTCGGTGCCGGCAAGACGATAGAAGAAGTCTCGAAAGAGACGGGTATGTCCTTGAAAAAATTGCCAGGACTTCAGAAGGGCAAGAAAAGTGTAGAGCTGGAAAAAATTGTTCCCGATGAAGGTACGAGGGCAGAGCTTTTAGACAATATATTCTCCGGAGAAGAGGGACAAGCGAGTCAAACCATAGCTTCAAAAGAGGATGATGCTTTGTCATATGTAGTCGTTGTCGACAAAATTCAGAAGGCTGCCGTACCAGATTTTTCGAAGATAAAAAAACAAGTCTTGGCGGACTATGTCTTCACAAAAAAGAACAAAATCGCTCTGGATGACATAAATGGCATTGTCTCGCAG
>JAFUUW010000068.1 GCA_017471265.1 Alphaproteobacteria bacterium | reverse complement strand
GGAGTTTCCGGAATTTTCAGGGGAGTTACAGATGGATCTCCCGGCTTTTTCGGTATGGAAGCAACCACTCCCGCAAATACCTTTGCTATCTTTCCAGAACTTAATGGGATACGAAACCCGAGGACAATTTGATTAGGGGCAAGCTGATCAGCGTTAACAGTTGATGCACGATATTTCTGTAGAAAGCGTAGGACAGCCCAGTTTCCGACGCATTGAATTTTTGCAGTATTTTTGTCCAATATCAAATCCGGATCGTTTTGATCATACGTTGGTTGATCTGCTTGTTCATCGCCTTCCGCCCACCTGAAAGAAATATCGATAGGCTCTCCGAAATACCACACACCGGATTTATCCGAGCTTATTGGCTCTATGGTTGCATCATTGTTTGGGTGAAAAACCTTGTCAACGAGGTAGTCCGTATTTTTTTCTTCGCGTCGATTTACGTCAAAATTCATCTCCAACTGTACTTTTAAGGTTTCATATTGGCTATTGAAGTAATCTCCGAAGAACAGACGTAAATCGTGAACTTTTTTCAGAAATTCATACGGGATAGTCGCATCACCACCGAGTTGATGTATCTGGTCTAAAATGGCATCGGGGGTACCGCCAAATTCGTCGTACATCTTAAAGAATTCTCGAACGGCGTCTAGAGATGCATCATTCGCGGTACGCTGCGACTTGTCATAGCTGCTAAACGGATATTTGTTTTCCAGATGCTTGATGTAATAGTCTCTTAGCGCCCCATACCGTGCAACATTGCGTTTTCGTATAAGCACTTCTGCTCGAGCCATAATTCCACGTTTGATTTTTTTGATTAGATCTTGAAAATAGTCGCCCGAACCATCAGAAAGATCCTTCCCTGATATTTTGTTCGTTATGTTATCCAGATCATAGCTATTCAGCGTTGTTCGAATAAAACGCTCAACCGCCGCAACAGAGCTTGTCGGATCCTTTTTTCCCATTCCTTTTACGTTGTCGACGATCCTTGTCCACTTCGTCAACTGCGGGTAATCACCATAATTTTTGTCGAAAACTGGCTCGGCATTCAGGAAATCTACTATAGGTTCGGCAAAATCAAGTGCTAGGCGGGAGATCATACTCCGTTGCAGCTTCAGAAATAGCCGAAGCTCCTCCATATCAGAAGACGAATATGCCTGAAGACCAGCTCCCGTTTCACCATTCCAAAAGTTGAAAGTAAGGTTGTTTGGATAGTACGGCTTTTGATTTTCAAGCAACCTGTCAATATGCGACAGAAGACCAAAGCCAACCTTGTTTAGCACCGAGCGCAAGTTGCTAAAGACGAAGCTGAATTTGTCGCCACGAAGTATCTTCAGCAAATTGACTAGCTTCGGAGCAACACCTTTCAGCTCGATAACCTGCTTCTGCAAGATTTCCTCGGACGTAAGTTCTGCAGTCAGCCCAGTTGGCGCATCAACCAAACTTTGAGACTTTGCAATTGTCGAAGCGATGACTGCACACAGATTTGATTTAGCCAAAAGCTCGATCCCCTCCTGCATAGCTCGAGGAAAGTCCTTGAGGTTGGTCGCCATAAACTGCGCGTACCTCTGCCCAATTTTGTATGCATATCCGACCAGTTCGTCATCCCAGAAAATCATTTTGTCCTCAGGAATGTCCGTTATCAGCTGGTAATCTCCCGGCACATCCATGAATGATTCAGAGCAAAGAGCAGATAAGCACGTTTCTATCGTAAAAATTCCACTTGATGGGGCTTGATACTTAGACTTCGTTCGAGCAAACTTTGAAGGAATATCATTTTGTAGGGAAGTATTGAACTTTTCCAACTTCACCTTGAGTGCATTGAAATTCACAGCCGTTATGTCCAGTAGCCTTTGTGCCGTATCTTTGCCGAATAGAGCCTCTACACCATCCAGGAATGCATCGAATTCCTTGTCCGGCTCGAATACATTTTTATCAAGCCAGGTATCCCCCTCCTTTCCCAGCTCCTTGCAAACCCTCGAAAGATCGTTTGAGAATTTGACCAATTCGGAGCAATCTGGGTTTTCCTGAAGATTTTGCCTCGAAAGCTTTGTTATAAATTTATTGAGAAAAGTTACGATGCTGTTATCGGAGCGGGTTGTAAAAATTGCATCAATATAATTTTGAAACAATAACAAAAGCGTACTGTATGCATTCTTTTTGTATGGAGAAAGATTTATGGCAGGAAACGGCGTGTTCATCAGAATGGTTCTGAATTGCCGATAATTATCCAGGAATTCTCGAGGCAATGAACCGTGGAAAGTGTAGTCTATCAGATCATTAAGATCTTTCGGATCACCGGAGGTACGCAAAGAGTCAAACTTTTTGATACTCTCCTCAAGCTCGAGTAAGCCGAAGACGTATCCCTTCAATTGTTTGTATTCAGCGCTATTTTGTGGATTTAAAACCTCCGCGATGCTAGTAGACTTGGACGTCGGCTTCATAGTGAGAAGTTCACGGGACTTCAGCATCAAATTCATATAGATTGTCCGAACGACAACTCGCTGGTACGACGAGCGCAAAGTTTCAGTCAAATCACGGTTTATTGAGCTGAACCACGACGCTGGAACGAAAAGGGAAGAAAATCTGGTATTGCTCAACTGCTGCATCATTGAGAGTAGCTGCGTTGTGCAATCAGCTAAAATTTCGTTTCCATCTCTTTCGAGATTTTTGAAGGTCAAATCACTGGCATTTTTTATAAGGGACGATATTTTAAAAAGGGAGGGATAGAGTGAATTTTTGCTATTTTTCAAATTATCATTTGCACTGAACAAGCCGTAGCTGCCAATAACGACAAATGCAGCAGTTGATATTTTAGCTATCAATATAGACTTATTCGATTGATGAATTTTGGTTTTCATAGGAGAGGCTAAACCGTCCTCCGCGAATATTTTTTTCAGGAGCAAATCTTCGAAGAAAAATATCTTTTTTGCAGCAAGCTGTTCGTCCTTGTATGATGCAGAAACACTTCCAACTTCGTTTATATCCGCGTCCGGAGTGCCAACTATTGCCATAGGACTTTCTCCAGCGTCAGTTTCGGCGTCAAAAGATAGAAGAGGCATCATCTTGCTATCCCCAGTGAAATAAAAGCCACGAAAATAGAAACGCTCCTCAACGGATGAGGATTTGAAAATACTATCGATGTAAATTTCAAGGGAATTTTTGATGGTCAGCAATTCGCTAGGAAAAACAAATACGCCATCTCGCATTGTTGTCGAATAGCTCTGGGAGAATATCTCCATACGCAGATTGTTGAGTTCATTTTCGAATTCAGCAAATCCCTCGGCAAGCATCCTTGACGTATACATCATATCGGCTGCATATGGAGATGACCAACCGAGCATATTGCCGCGATTTCTGACTGGTATCTCGGAGCAGAAACTCTGAAAGCCCGGCACGACATCCGTTTTTGTTACGACGATATAAACAGGCAGCTTCATACCAAGATAGCTTTGAGCAAAGTTTAACTTCCGTGCGACATATTGAGCCCGGGTTTTTATCTCCTCCGGCTGCAGTTTACTTTTCCCATAAAGTTCATCTGCTGGTATGGTGAGTATCACACCATTCAATGGTTTTGCCGCACGGTACCGAACGAGCATATTTAGCACAATATTCCAGCTTTTTTCGTCCGCATTTAATCCCGATTTGGGCAAAAATACCGAACCTTTCACATCGAGTACTACCCCGTTTTTTAGGAACCACCATGTACAAGGTGCATCATCGATTTCATCATCGTATATCTCATCATGGGTAAAGCCGTTCATAAGCGACGACTTACCAGAACCTTCAGAACCAAGCAAAACAAACCATGGCAGTTTATATTTGTAGCCAACTCCAAGAGAATTTTTTAAAAACTCCAGAGTTTTGAAGAATGATCTGACTATATCATTTGCTTTTATATACCCCTTCGTGATTAAGTACTGGTTGAGCCACTCTCCTATAGGCAATGGAACAGAACGTTCGGGAGGTTCAGGGACTTCAACTTTCGGAGCATCCATAAGAGCCGATGGCGGAATATCGATCACTCGTTTGGACTTCAGTTCGGCTCGCTTTATTGAAATGAGCGTGAATATCGTAACAAGTAGCATCGCGATAAATGCGATGGAAAGTACAACGGCTATTATGACCGGAAAGGAAATCCCTTCATTTGCTATACGCTCGAAAGCCCCACGCAGAAATTCGATCATATAAGAGCCCCTTGCCTTGTTTGCTCAGATATTTTCTGAAGCACGTCGGAAATTTCGCCAGTTATTCCAATCCAGACAAAGTAGGATACGATTATGTACAAGAAGACGACCGATATAACACACCAAGACCAAAATCTGGCATCAGGCAAGTGAGAATTATCGTTTTCTATACACGTGTATTCATAACATGAATCGATCATATGCGTCCGTCCGGGAAAAAACAGACGCGCAGCTTTTGTATTGAGCATCGAATGCAAGCGATCCTTGTACCATCCAATCTGTTCATCTGCGTTTTCGATATCGCGGTAACGCCCTTTGAACCCGAGACTGAGAGCCATAAGGTAGACGAATGCCATTTCCTCGTTCGAAAAATCCACCACAATCTCATCACACATCGAAAAAAATTTGTCGCCCGCAAGCTCCGTTTGAAAGAGTTGCTTTTCGAGAAGTGTATATCTCCAAAACTTCGCACCTTCCCAACGTAGATTGAGGAATATCTCGTCGGTCAAAGCAGCCATAATATACTTTGCATCACCGATAAATTTGGGATTGAGCCTAGACTTGGCAAGCATTGTATTGGAGACATTTTCGATTATCGCAAGGAGTTTCTTTTGTATTTCAACAACACCCCCTTCGACATTGTTTTTCTCTTTTTCAGGTTCCAAAGTTGGCTCGGTATCCGCACTCTCCCGTTCAGTGTCCGTCGCTTCCTGCACAGGAGCAAAGTACAAACTGAGGGCTCGTTCTTTTTGTCTCAAGAGTTCGTAATAGAAAGCCTGAAAGCCGTGAACTATCGCGCTTTTGCTTGCATCGAAAGTCATTTCTGCTCACCTCTTGGAGCATACAGAATTATCTCACTAGGTCGAGCAGTAGTATTGTTGCCGGGATTGAAAATATGGAGATTTTCCTCGCCTTTAATAAAGTTTTCATCCACTCCTATTTCGAAGAGTGTTATGCCAACTCCGGGCAGAATTCTTGAAATCATATCTTGGTTCAAAAGGCTTCGCTTCGCGCCTTTGACGCGTTTTGATCGCACTTTATCCAAAGCGAAATCGGAAACTATCACAGCTTCATTCATCCACCGCTCTACGTCCGATACGGCGACAATTTTGTCCGTTCTTACCCCCACATAAAGCGTCTCAGCGGCAACATCTTCATGCGACATATATCTGTAGAAAAAGCGTTCACGCTTCTTGAACGGAGACACGGTAAACCCACGTTCTATCGACGACATATAACGCTCTATCAAAGCTATGACAGGGTATAGGCAAGCATCTATGTCGTTGTGATTGTACGGTTGCATAACCGGAATTATGTCGGTTGGGATGAGCACAGAAACTGCACCAAGGACACGTGCCAACTCTTGATACAGCTCGTAAGGTCGTATCTCATTACTATAAACCAATGCCTCAAAACCAGGCATAACCGTAATTATTTGTTCAAGGGTTCGCCTTGCATCAAAAGCCGATGCCTCAGATGAAGAGTGCCGTGCCTTTTCAGAAAGATATACCGCCTTCTCACGAATAGATATTGCTAAACGTTCACAACGCAACCAAAGAGGGAAGTGGCGTTCGATGAAAAAGCAAGGCGGCGTCCAGTTCTTGATGTGAAAAACGCCGTCCAAACGTATCACCTTGCAGAGCGGAAATCCGATACAAAACTCCGGGATACCATCGCCGACATAAAGAAAAGCATTTGGAAAAAGCCGCGGTATGCGTACCGTGTTTTCTTTTATATTGTCATCTTGGACGATCTCCCCATCGATAGAGTAATATCGAGCCGGGTTGCCCAGGATTGGGGAGACATCATCGGAGCTTTCGGCGATGCTAAGGTATATCGTGCACTCGTTATCATCGCTTTTCATGAGGGTTTTCAGATCAGCTTCCAGAGGATGCAGGTTCGAATGTTTTTCTGGGAAAAAACTGAATATCAGCCCATCAGGGAAAACCGCTTCCATTTCACGTACGCGATAAATCCCCTCACTTAGTGCAACTGCATCCGTACGCAGATGCCGAACACCAAAATGGTTTGACGAGAGAAGGCGAAGCTGACTTGCCAAAACTCGGAAATTACGCAGATCGTTCTGTTGAAAATGGTGCTGAGACAAAAGCATCCCCTCATGCCAGTTTATGTTGTGGGGTATCGGGAAAACTTTTTTGTCGCTTGCAGCCATACCTTTCCGCTCGTTAAGGGTAAAATCCTGACATTGTGCAGTCTCATTTTAACGAATTTTTAATAAAATTCACGCAAATTTGCTAACAATCTTGCCAACGCGAGAGAAGCAAACTCCCGGATCTGAAGCTGACTGATGCCTTCGCGTATAATGCCCCTCGACTCTGTGAGCAGATACTGCCTGTATGAGAGTGATAAAGATTAAGCTAAAGAAAGATAAAACGAATGTCGATGGTGGTTTGAAAAGATGAAGCGTTTTTCAAGTATCTGGGAGCAATACTGCGCCACCGTTTGAGGCGTAACAAGACATTTTCAATCAAATATCTATACAGTTTTTGGTTGTAATTTCTTTGAATTTTGCGATTTTTTGGAATATTACACAACTTGCATTTTCTGTGACAAAGCATAATCTATTATTTATAATGTACCATAATCGCAACCGGCAAACAAATATCAATTTTTAATTCTTTGATAAGATTGATATCCTATGCACAATCTGCGTTGATACATTCTGTAACAAAAATTCTAATTAACATCCTAGTTTCATATACGGACAAACATATTTTGGAGTTGACTCTCCTTTGAATTTTAAGACTCTTTTTGACGTACTGTAATTTACTTTTTATACTAAAGTGTCATTTATTTATAATACATCACAACCACAATGGCAAGCGAATATTTGCTTTTTAATTCATTGATAAGATTGACAATTTCTGCAAAATTCTCTGGATCCTTCTATAACAAAAACCCTAATTGGCATACCAGTCTCATATCTTGGCAAATGTATTTTGGTGTTGAGCCTTCTTTTGTATGGTTCATTTTCTGATTACCACCTTTGACTTTCGACGCATCAAGTTATACGTAACAATGACTTGCATTTGCAATAAGCTCTTTTATTAACAATTATATCAAGTTCATAATGAGTTCGTATTTCAACTATTTTTCTTAAATTCCACAATTCTTTCAAAAAATTCGATGTATCTCAGATGTCTCAAAGACCAATATTTCCCAGACCTTCATTATCTTTTCCTTTAAGATGAAGTCTAATGTCTAAGTTCGCCATTAACCACTCCTGCCACAGTCCATTCCCCCTCGGACACTACCGCTGATTTCGCAAGAACCCAGCCCTTCGTCAAATTTGCCTCACGCCACATATCTTCAGCGACGGAAGCTAGTCCTCGCACTTCAGTCGTCCGCACTTTCCTCCCTTCCCCGCAGATACCAACCAAGCCTCTACCTCATATCCTCTCCCTCCCTACCTCTGTTCATACACGAGCACCCAGGCGCGATCGTCCGGGACAAAATTGCCGTCCGTATCTCGACCGTCGACGACATGTATATCTTTGCCGTTCCGAGAAACGCCGTACTCATTGAGGATGCGGCTGTCATTTGCCTCCACCCACTTGCCATCGTTCAACTTAATACGAGCCCAAATGTGAGCACCTGCAGCTGCAATTCCCTGCGCAACCAGCTCATATGTCTTTATACCTTCAGCATCGGAAATCCAGAATGTCTCCGGATACTCACCGATAAGTTGGTTTTTCCCCTGAGCGGTCCAGATCATAGTGCTCGGAAAAACGGGAACGCTCGTCCAGTTGAAAGAAACCTCATTTTTTCCGCACGTCTTGCAATATGGTTTATTATCAAATACATTTTTAATGTTGCCACTTTCGTCATAATTTATGAATAAATCCATTTCACTAACTTTAAACCAATCATTTAAGATATTGTTAAAATTCTTGAGAGATGCCTCCCCTAGGAACAAATCACTCTTTTGCAAGTTTTGAGTTCCTGAACCGCATTTCTCGTAGCACGAGCAAGAGAGACTTGGGTATCTGAAAGAGCGGGTTAGTAATTCTTCAGCATCCTTCACAACGCAATCTGCCCCGGTGAATTCTATGATTTGCCGGAATACGTCCTGGGGACATTCCCCTTTATAATCTTTGTTTTCCAAGGTTCGACTGAGGTACTCTACTATATGATTAACTCTCCCTTTGCTTTTGTTTGTAGCTCTTATAAATTCTTTCAAACAAATTTCATAGATTTGCGAATTAATCGCCAAATTATTCTCAATAAGCTTAAAAAGAGAATAAATTGCACAACTAAAATTATCGGAAGTTTTCATGTCGTTATTGAAAATGGTGTCGATTATATTTCTAAAACTCGACATTCCATGCAACACCTGCAAAGTCGCATTGAAGTAACAAGAACCGCCAACGTTAGCAATTCCGTTAATTTTTTCTTTAGGCAGACAACATTGTTGCCAAAAGTCTTGTTGGCTACTGTATTTCCAAATCTGCTGAGCAGACGCGAATTTCATATCACGATCCAACGACGCATAACAAAATCTCCGACAATTGTCCATATACCCTGGCTGAAATTTGCTAGCATTTGGCAGGGCATATCCCCAAAATTTTCCAGAAGAGACCAAGCCAGTAATGCTCCAATTAGCCATGTTTTGCCCTTCTGGCAAAGAGGTGTTGGTTACTGTAGCCATCTGAATAGTAAAACTGCCAACTTTTGCATTGGCGTCGAACTCCTGGGAAGTCCAGCACCCCGGTGCGAGGTAGTTGGAAAGGTCGGGGAGTTTTGCGGCGTTTGTCCCCTCTGGCACCGGCATTTTATCGAAGCGATATTTGATGGCGCACATACTGGAGATGAAGTTATACAAATTCAGCCTGTTGGCGTATATTTTTATGTCGGAGATGGCTCGGCCGATCTCTTCTGTATAGTCTACACCGTACTTTGTCAATAATTGTCCTTGTAGTATGTTGCCGACACTTTTTACCTCCTCATCACTGAGGAAATGTGCCGTTTTTTCAGCATCACGTGCGAAATTTCCAAGGTACGACGCCGCGATCAGATTGAGCATCATAACCGAATTCCAGTTTGCTCCGGAATATTCCCGATTTTTCGGATCATGATCGAGCAGGATAACCTCATTTTTCTTCAGTCTATTGCTTGCAAACCGCCCTCGACCTACAGTCGCATCGGCAAGCACCTTCGGTATATACCCGACAATACTCTCTTCAAACTTCGCATTGTCGCTCTGTATCCACTTCGGGGCATCGGGTTGGTTTCGCACCACACTAACCCACGCACGCCAACTTTCTTCCACTGCCTTGTGTTGAAAGTCAGCTCGGGTGTTTATGGCAGCCAGCCCCCCCCCGAGGCTAAAAAATACAAAAACACCGACGAAATAAATCCAACAACAAACCGAAACGACATCATAAATTCTCCTCAACTCCTCGTTTCTCCTATAGAATACCACAGAATTTGTCGAGATGCAATATATAATGAAAAATATTTTTTGTGAAAGGAGATTTTGTGTTTGTGCGAATTTGTGTGGAGGAGTTAACGGAAAATTAACCATTTCGCAGTACGATCTTATCGTAAGGTCAGTTATGGTCGCTGGAGTATGACGGCACTGAGACATTATATAAGCGGCACGGACGGCACTATTCCGGGGATAGGCGGGTGCCCATTCGACATGGATAGGCTGCAGAAGGATTACGTCGATGGCTCGATAACCCCGACGAAAATAATCAATTTTGGGGCGAAGGAAGCGTCAGATCCTCTCGGGACAAATGTCGACATGAACCTGGAAAAGCTCGGTGAAAACGGATCTTGCGATGGGAAACAGATTTTGGATGTTCTCGCGTGTTCCGGATTTTATGAAACCTCGACGTTAAATTTCCGCGTTCCAAATCTTCACAAGCCGGGAGCCGCACGGGCTTCGGATGTTTGGGTCGTTGTTCCGGACAATATCGTCGTACCAAAGCTTGTTCAGAAATTGCATCAGGGCGGTGTTGACAAAATTGTGATAGCATCGCTGGCTTTCCTGGGGGCTGAGAACGATAAACCGAGCGTTGTCCAGGAGGTCGAGTATACGACGTGCTTTATAAAATTTGTCGATCCGATGAGTTATGGTTTTTTGTCGGTCTTTTCATTCTCATTTATACGTATGAAGATAACGCAAAAAGATATCAAGCAACTCAGTAACGAGGGAAAAAATGGAGAAGCGGGGAATTATATATACGAATTCGACTACAACGGAGCATCGCAACCTGCAGCGGGATAATGTGTATAGGATACCGGCGCAGAGAGCGGTGGGAGAGGTTCCATGAAGCCCGTACCCTAGGACGCCTGGGATAACGCCTCCATACAACACATGCATTTGTACGACGGTGCGCCGATAACGCCATCGAGTGTGGGCTCTCCTACCTCGAATTTGCCACACGACGTCAACGCCTACTTGCCGAGCTTTACCGCCTAAGTTTGACGACAGCTCAGCAAATCAGATGCTTTTTATCGTCAATTTTGGAAAAGGGGTAAATTTAAAACTATCAATACTTTGAGTGAAAATTTGACATTTTATTGCGATTTTATATTCGCTACATTTTCAAAATTTACCGCCAATTTGATGTTCCACATTACGACTTACTTTGCAACACCTCCTTTACACACAAGTTATTCACATGCATCTTTACCAAGCAATTGGACTAAAATTTGCAATTTTTCACGTTTTAATTGTGGATTTGTGCTTTTTGTTTCAAAAGCATTTTTATTTCCAGAACGTGGGAAGGATGAAAACCCTCAGCTTCAGGCGAAGACTTTAGTGTAATGTGAAGTATGATATACAGAAGAAGCTCGCATAGTGTATACGATATAGAATGCCATATAGTGTTCTGTACAAAGTATAGGTGCGGAGGTGCTATACGGCAATACTACAGAGCAATGTATAAAGTGATAAGGAAGGTATGTTCCGCTAACTATGTGGATATAATAAGCGGAAATATAAGTCCTTATCACGTACATATGTTGAGCTCGGTACCTCCATATCTCCCTATTTCGAGAACCGTACAATATATAAAAAGAAAAGTAGCAGGAAACTGCAAGGGTAATTCCATGAATTAAAGCAACCGGCACTGTGGACAACATCTGTATCTGTGGGGCGAGAATATATTCTGTCGCAACGGCTCGGACAGATAAGTGCAAAGGAGACACCAAAATATACAGAGGAGCAAGAAGCACATCACAAGCACGATAATTTTATGGTCTCTGAATTTTAAGAGTTTACTCTTTTAGTTCGCTTTCCAAGCGTGAACTAGAACCACCGACTTCCAGCCGGTAGGTTATCTATTATATTTACGCAGTTGGCAAAACATACCTTTCTTATCATTTTTATACACATTTTCCATAAAATTACCGCATAACATCTCGCGTATTTCACGAAAAATACTGTGTGGCATTCTATATTGTATACGTTGTGTAACCTTCTTTTGCATACTATACCTCGCACAACACTGAAGTGTTTACCTAAAGGCTAGTGTTTTCTCCCTTTCCACGTTTTGGAAATAAAAATACTTTTAATATTGAATATATGAATGGTAATTTAAGTACAAAGATCGAATGTATTCACAAGAGCAATACAAAGCATTCAACAAAACGAAGCAAAGTATATTTATTTAAAATGTTCCTGTAAAGACATTACCCCGCCAGATTATACAAATACTGCAATATCCACTTTAATATCAATGTCTTCTATTGTTTTGTCTTAAAAAACACACTTCCCTCTTGCCTTAACTGTAGATATTTCTCGCTTACGAGTTCTCTTTATATCACCTACAATTAAATCTTTCTATGCAAAGGCTCGCTATTCGTATAGCCGTCAAAGCAACTTACGTCTATTCCCCATCGCCTGGCGCATGCACATGATATAACGCAACTCAACTCGACGTGTATTACTCCCCCCTCTCAGCTCCTTCCCACTACTTCCTCTTTGCCTCTTCATATGCCTTTATGACGTCATTTATCGTGCCTTTATATGAGAACATAGCTTCTGGTATGTGGTCGACGCTGCCATCGACTATAGCTTTGAAGCCTTCAATAGTGTCAGCGAGTTCAACAAATACGCCTTTCCGCCCAGTGAAGTTTTCTGCCGATTGAAATGGCTGAGACAGGAATTGTCGGATCTTACGCGCCCGGCTGACTATCAGCTTGTCATCGTCAGACAATTCGTCCATACCGATTATGGCTATGATATCCTGCAGCGATTTGAACGTTTGAAGCACATACTGCACATCCCGTGCAACTTTATAATGCTCCTCGCCGATAATCGCGGCATCCATCATTCGGGAAGTAGATTCAAGCGGATCAACCGCTGGGAATATACCAAATGACGATATCTGTCGACTTAGCACAGTCGTTGCGTCGAGATGAATAAACGACGTTACGGCAGATGGATCGGTTATGTCATCGGCTGGAACGTATACAGCCTGAATACTCGTGATAGAGCCATTCACCGTCGAAGTTATACGCTCCTGCAGCGCTCCCATTTCTGTCGCCAATGTCGGTTGATACCCGACAGCGGATGGTATACGACCGAGTAAGGTCGAAATTTCTGAGCCAGCTTGAGTAAAGCGGAATATGTTATCAACGAAGAAGAGGACGTCCTGTCCCTCGGTATCGCGGAAATACTCTGCCATAGTCAATCCTGTGAGTGCAATTCGCGCCCTTGCTCCCGGCGACTCGTTCATCTGACCGTAGACGAGCGCTGCTTTGGAGCCTTCCTCACCAGGACGCTTGTTGACCCCTGAAGCTATCATTTCCTCGAACAAATCGGTACCTTCCCTAGTGCGTTCTCCAACACCAGCAAATACCGAAAACCCACCGTGCTTTTTCGCGATGTTGTTGATAAGCTCCATAATGAGCACGGTTTTTCCAACACCTGCGCCTCCAAAAAGGCCTATTTTCCCGCCTTTTATATATGGGGTGAGGAGATCGATAACTTTTATGCCAGTTATGAGGACTTCAGTGTCTGTCGATTGCTTTGAGAATTCTGGAGCCTCTCTATGTATCGGCAAATACGTATCGGTTTTGACAGGGGCATAATTGTCCACTGGATCACCAGTAACATTTAGTACTCGTCCGAGAACAGCGCGACCGACTGGAACCATAATTGGAGCACCGGTATCCGAGACCTCCATACCGCGTGCTATACCATCTGTGGATGCCATGGCAATACAGCGTACTGTTCTCTCCCCGATATGCTGCACGACCTCAAGCGTTATCGCCTGCGTATCTGCAATTTTCATCTTCAGCGCATGAGAAATAGCAGGCAACTCCCCTTCAAAATGGACATCGACAACTGCGCCAATAACCTGAGTAACTATCCCAACATTTTTCTGAACTTCAGGATTTTTCTTATTTTTTGTAATCATAAAAACCTCTCTTTCTGTTCTTTGATGAAATTATTGGACGCATTCGATACTCGAGACGATTTCCGTTAATTCTTGAGTGATTTTCGCTTGTCGCACTCTGTTGTATAGAGCGCTCAGCTTGTCGAACATCCCGCGAGCATTTCTGACCGAGTTATCCATTGCCATAACGCGAGCGGACAACTCCGATAGAAGGTGCCCAGTAACAATTCCAGTGAATAATTTTGACAAATAAGCTTTGAAGACCTCGTCAGCAAACCCAACGACACCCAGCTGCGAGCCTTCAATTTCAGTGTATTGGGAAGTTGCAGCTTTGTGAAAGTCTAAACCTGCTCTGGCGGTAAATATCTTCTGGCACTGTGCTTTTTGCACCACAACATTCTTGAACTCACCGCTCACAACGAGAATTTCTTTTATCGGGCAACCGCGAACATATTCCCACACTAACCGGGACAACATAGCTGCAAATGCGCTGATGTCGTACCTCGATGGTATATCGCGTACTACTTGCAAATCTGGATTTATCTTGAGCAAATGTTGAGCCTTTTTGCCGAAAGTTTCGACGTATGCCCCCGGATGCTGCGCTACAGTTTCCTGCGCTTCGTCTAAGATGAGCTGTTTGAACGAACCGCAGAAGCCCTGATCTGTTGAAAGTATAATCAACAACGTAGCACCGTCCTCCCTGCAGAACCAAGGTGTTTCGTCAAATTCTTGCTTGAAGAGGATTTCGTCGACCGCTCTGGAAAACATATTGAAAAGGGCTTTTGCTCCTTCCTTTGCAAAACGGTTGACGTTGTTAACGCGCGTCAACTTGATGGAAGAAACCATCTTCATAGCGTTTGTGGCTTTGATGATGCTATCGACAGTTTTTATCCTGTTTTTTAT
The DNA here is from genome assembly GCA_017471265.1 of Alphaproteobacteria bacterium. GTDB lineage: Bacteria > Pseudomonadota > Alphaproteobacteria > RUG11792 > RUG11792 > RGIG4847. The sequence continues at coordinate 12,293 of JAFUUW010000068.1, read as the reverse complement.
AGCTTTCAGGTTCTCCATCAGGCGGCTTTTCCTTCGTTATTCAGGGCTTTCCACCGTACCTTAAATTTCGAAATGAATTCATCTAATGCAGATTTCACGCTGTCAGAAAGCAAATTTATTTCATCGATTTTATTGAGAATTTGCCCTTCAGAAGCTATAGCTTTCAATAGGTCCGTCTCAAATTTTTTGACCAAGGACACCTCAACATCTTTGAAATGCCCCTGCATAGCAGCGTACAGGATAACCACATGTTCCGAATTCCGGAAGCTGCCGTATTGCGGCTGCTTCAAAATCTCGATAATCTTTTGTCCATTATCAAGCAGAGCCTTCGTCGAAGCATCCAGATCACTGCTGAACTGAGAGAACGAGGAAAGCTCGTTATACTGCGCCATCTCAATTTTGATATTTCCAGAAACAGACTTCATAGCCTTTGTCTGAGCAGCAGACCCCACACGACTGACGGAAACCCCTATGTTGATTGCAGGACGAATGCCTTTGTAAAATAACTCACTTTCCAGGAAGAGCTGTCCATCGGTTATGGAGATTATATTTGTCGGAACATACGCAGCAACATCACCAGCCTGCGTCTCCACAATAGGCAGAGCAGTAAGCGAACCGCCACCCTTTGCTTCAGAAAGTTTTGCTGCACGTTCAAGCAAACGTGAGTGCAGATAAAATATATCGCCAGGGAAAGCTTCACGCCCAGGGGGACGACGCAACAACAGCGATATCTGACGATACGCAATTGCATGCTTCGACAGGTCATCATACACGATCAGCGCATGCATCCCGTTATCCCGGAAGTATTCCCCCATAGCACAGGCGGTATATGGGGCAATGTACTGCATAGAGGCTGGATCCGATGCAGTCGCCGCGACAACCACAGTGTAATCCATTGCACCGTGATCTTGCAGTGTCTTGACCATACGGGCAACGGATGAACGCTTCTGCCCTATTGCCACGTATATGCAATACATTTTGTTTTTTGCATCAACCTTGTCGTTGTACTGCTTCTGGTTGATTATTGCGTCTATCGCAATAGCCGTCTTCCCGGTCTGCCGATCACCTATGATAAGCTCGCGCTGCCCTTTTCCGATTGGGAACAGCGCATCAACAACACGAATACCTGTCAGCAGCGGCTCGTTGATACTCTGCCGTTCGATAATGCCTGGAGCCGGGTTCTCCACATTGTATTTTACGACATCACGTATCGGCTCGTTTGAATCTATAGGATTTCCCAGTGCATCTACGACGCGCCCCAAGACGCCCATACCGACGTTTACGTCAACGATGCGCTGCGTCCGCTTGACAAGATCCTTTTCCTTGACCTTTGAGTCATCTCCTACGATTATTACGCCAACATTATCCGCCTCGAGATTTGTCGCTATAGCCCGTACTGTCTCGCCGGTTTCAGACGATACGATATCAACCCATTCACCGGATTTCACATTATCCAGCCCGAAAACGCGAGCTATACCATCGCCAACAGAAAGCACGTATCCTGTTTCAGCAACTTCGATATGTGCGGAAAAATCAGATATTTTTTCTTGAAGAATGCTTGATATCTCAACAGTTTTGACTTTCATAATCCAACACCTTCCATATCCAAATTCCTGTAAAAATCCGCCAACTGACGAATTTGTGTGCGCACCGATGCGTCAATCAACACATTCTCAGACGAAACAATCAGCCCCCCTAAGATTTTCTCATCAATCTCATATTCAGCAACAAGCTTTTCCGGGGCACCTGATGTTGCATTTTTGAGTACCTTGGTTATGGCGCTTTGCGTTTGACGTTTCTGCGTAGGCGACAAGGGAGCAACCGAAAAAACCTTTGCAACACGAACGCCATTATGTTTTGCAACCGCAGTGTCGTATATTCTTCTCACGCTGTCGAGCAAGCCAAAACGCTTATTTTCGACGAGTAGCTTTATGAAATTCAAAAATACCGGACAGAGCGACAAATGCTCCGCAAGCGACAGCCAGCCAGCATCGAAATCATTTTTGTTTAGGCTATGGCTAGTCAGCAGCTTACGTACAGTCGGATTTTTACCAAAGAACTCTTGGAGCGACGCAAAATCTCGCGAGATATTATCCAGGCAGGACTTCGCCAGTCCTTCGGCGAATAGCGCCTTTGCATACCGTCCAGGCAACGACGTGAATAAGACGCTTAAATTATTCAAGTCCACCGTCAAAGTCCGAAAGACAACATCTCTCTTCCATTGTAACAAATTATCCCGCCTCTTGCAGATTTCAGTTAACAGACTGAAGGTCTTTGTTATAGCGCATCAATGTGCCGGTAATTGCCATAGGGGATTTAACCGTGCTCTCACTAGTTCTTCGAGCATTGTTGTTTGTTACGCAAGTTTCGTGAGTGCGCATCTAAAAAATGGGGAGACGCTCGCCCAGACGATTATGGTATGACGCCAGCTCATGATGAACGCTTTATAGATACCCTATCTTGGAAAGGTGTGAAGAATTATTTTTCTCAAAAGGCTGCTAGCATTGTACCGATTTGCCTGTTCGCGTGCCGTCAAGCCACGCTGCGCTAACGCTTGCTTTCCGGGCTTTGCCCTGCAGGCTTGACTGCAGCTCGGCAAATCAGGGCTTTTTCTTCGCCCCTTTTGGGAAAAAATAATAATTTGTAATTGCTTAGACTTTGTCGTTTGTACTGTCTCAGCATAACGTCGCTGCGAACATTTAATTTTTCGTTATTTGCGCTTTTAAAATAAGTAAAATGTAAAAATGAATTTATTTTTATATTACATTTTATTTATGATATATATTGAGAAGCGCAAACGTGCTGCCAACTATACTTAAAGGTTTTGTTAGTGCAAAAAATAAAGTTTGCTTTGGTGTAATTGTTGTGGTAGGATAAAGGTGTGGATGTAGTTTTATGTGAGTATGTATAATGTTTAAAGTTTTAACTATTCTGGCGCTAGCACTACATACGTTGGCAGGGGCGGCTTTCGCCTCGGTGGGGGGGGGCTAGCCGCCCCAGGCGAAGCTGGCGATGTTACTAGGATTTCTGTCCCCACTGGTCAGATCAGGGATTTTCTGACGATTGCTAACAAGGAAGCTTGGAAGTGGCACATGGGGCAAGTTCTTCGAAAGCAGAAACATAAGAAGGCTGAGAAACCCGCTTGGTTTGAGCGTGGATACGAGAAAAACGGAGTGAAGGGTTTTTATGAGTCTTCTATCTGGTCTTATATCCCTGGTTTGCTCGAGGAGTATGTTGCGAAAGAAGAAGCAAAGTTCAGTGAAACTGATACGGTAAAACTGTCGCAAAATCATTTAGTGCCTAGTTATGGTGGAGCGAACTGGAATGCCTTGCCGCTGAGAAATTTCATATTTCAAGTCTTTAATAGAAATATATTTTCAAAGACAACATCCAATGTGTATCAAAATATACCACAGAATGGTGGACTCAATTCTGTCATTGATGAAAACTTGTTGAAGAATGTAGTTCTTGCACTGAAAAACAAGAAAAAGTACAGTGCTTACCACGACAAAATAGACGATGCCTTGAAAGATGTAAAAATATACGCTCAGGATCTGCAGTTGTATGATTATCTATCACGTATGCGCAAGATCGTTTGGTCTGAAAAGTACGAAAAGCTCTTGAATTGCGAGGTATCTGGTAATACGACTTCCGTCGCTCAAGCCGTGAAAGAAATGGATGATCGTCTGGCTGGTGCCAAGCATAGCCGCGATGATCTTGAAATGGGCATTGTTGGCATATGGCAAGTTCAGGTTGCGCCAAATATTTCTGCTAGTTTTTATGTGGATAAGGGCACTAATAAATTATGCGGATTTTTACAATTCCCGACACAAAAATCAACGAAGAATGGAGATTGGTTCTTGCGCAAATATGTTTTTCACGGAAAAGTATTCCAGGACAAATCAGCTCAAGGCTCCACCCCTTACGAGTACATTCTTTTACGGCATAAAGACAATAGCTTTGAATTTGAAAAGCTTGTTAGTGTAAATGATTTGATGAATGTAAGTAAAAACGCCGGGATTCAAAACATGGGTAAAATTTTTGATGTGTCCGTGTTACTGCAAAATTTTTATTCGGATTTTATTAAAAATAAAGATGTGTATATAGAAAATTTGAAAAAGCAAATCCGATATTGTAAGCGATTATTACCCACATTTAAAAATTTCAAGTCGGCAGTTGATGGTCTTTCCCCCACAACATTGCGTTCAATGAATTCAGAACAAAAACCACCGCTTGTTTTGGAAATGACTCAAAAGAAGTATTGCGAAGAACCTGATGTCGAGAAAGGACATTGCCACTGCACTGACAAGCTTCTTTCCTTTACCGTTGTTTCTGAGGATGATGCGCGTATAATAAGGGAACAGATTTTGCCGGAAGAGATAGAGGAACAGAATGAACTTGCTTCAAAAGGGGAAGACGATGCTGGTGAACATAATTTCTTAGCTGCCAATCTGGAGCGCGGAGTTGAACATTTTCTTAGTACCCATGCGTATGTTATCAAAGACAATCCTTATGAGATCAAGTTGTATAAAGATGGCAAAAATGAACTCATCAGGGCGGGTGTCAATCCTTATTATAATAAAATATTTGTATACATTCCTACTTTAAACGACACTGGTAAGACTGTGGAACGTTACATCTCAGAAAATGCAAAGCTAGCTTTGGATAAGTATTATGAAAAAGTGCAGGAAAATGTGAAAGCATTTGTTGAGGACTTGTCCGAACTTCCGACCATGACTGGAAGGCTTCGTAAGTTGATTGAACAGGCGAAGAAGTTGCTTCCTAAAACTCTCGAAAATGTGGATCTATCATATAGCCTCCAAGGGAAAGATACATTGGAGGCAAAGTGGGAGGCTTTGAAAGCACCGTATGACAGAATCAAGAACGCTTTCCCATACGATGACGGAGAAAAAATCGTTGATTCAAAATTTGATGTCATGCTCTTCAAGCAAGTGGATGAAAAAATCAAAAAAGCCTCCTCAAAAAAATTATTCTTCAATATAACAGCTATGAAAGAGTTCTCCAGCTCTATGCGTGAACCGGAGCTGTGTTACGATAACGATGAGTGAAAAGGACAGGTATAACATTGTGCCGGTCGGGGGGATGCATCGCCTCCTCTTCAGCCGGCACATCGAAGCGGGGCTGGCACGGATTTGTAAAATATCGATGTTTGGATAAGGTAAGCGACTTAAGAACGATCAGTATGCATCGGAGTTAACCTTTCTGAGATATGGCAAGTATTGGAGAATTAACCGAGATGTCAAAAATATTTGATCTTTGGATTTGCAATAGACCACCTATCGGTGGAAGCCAAGTCCTGTGGCGAGCTTGGGATGGGAGCAAAGGGGCAAATTTTTAGAATTCAGGTACGAAAGTTATTCGTGATCGTGATGTTTCCTTTTCTATGTACCTTTCTTTGGTTTAGTCTTTATCATCCTCATATAGGCGGTATCTAGAGCCTGCACGTAATTGGAATTCACGTTGCTGCGTATCATGTCCACGAAGCTGGCGGAGAGTATTTTTCGTATCGCTTTATTTCCACGAGTTGGGATGGGTAAAACACCTTGCCTTTAGGTGAACACTTAAATATAATACAAATATAGAATAGAAAATTCCTGATGCATAAGATATGAAATACCATATAGCATTTTGTTTAAAGAACAATTCATATTGGCGGAGGATATTTTATCGTTATGTCTGGACGCACGAGTATAAAAGGCACACGAAAACGCGTAGGTATCGTCTCTAAAATTTTTTCCTTAGTTCATAGAATTTTTTCTATAACTTTTGGTTACTTTTTCTTTTATATAGAAAACAATTTCTGATACAAAAATATGTAATGATAAAAACAACATATACGCTCAACCACCACGTTCCTGCTTGCTATCTCTACGCAGTTAGCGAAGCATACTTCCCTTATCATTTCCATACTACTCTATCTCCCCCTGAACCCGTGCGGTATCCTTGTGTAAAACTCGCCTACGTATCATGCTAAAGTGTTCGCCCAGAAGTGAAGAAGTTCGACCTGTTCCTGTTCTTTATCCAACGCCATCAATCCGAAGATTTTCACCCGATGACGCAGAGGGAGTGATATGTATTTTTACCTGGTATTCTACCACTGGCAATTCCGCGAAGTTCGCGTTTTTCCAAATGCAGAGTGATAACACTTCCGCTGGAGCATTTCACCCGGCCATTAACTTCAGTTTGTGTCCTCCATAGTTTCATACCTGCGTTTGTACCTTTTGTTTATTATGCCTGCTGTAAAAATTCGTTCATGCCTCCGCGCTATCTGCCCCCATATTCCAGGACAGTTCTCGTCGATGTTCCCCCCACCCTATTTTACCTCGCAAAGCAATACAGATTGAGACAACACGTCCCTGCGCTGGGAGCGACATTACCTCGTCTCCCGAAGATATGCTATAATTTTCGCGGATGTCCAGAGTTTCTGCTGTTTGTCTGTAATTCGATGAGGATGTGCTGTGAATAACAATTATACTGCTGATTCCATAAAAGTCTTGAAGGGATTAGATGCGGTCAGAAAACGCCCTGGAATGTATATTGGAGATACGGACGACGGTACTGGATTACACCATCTCATATACGAAGTGGTTGACAACTCGATTGACGAGGCTCTTGCCGGTTTCTGCGATAGTATAACGATCTCTCTTGAGGAAGATGGGTATGTATCGGTCGTGGATAATGGGCGCGGCATTCCAGTTGACATCCACAAAGAAATGGGGGTATCCGCTGCGGAAGTTATTATGACGCAGCTGCATGCTGGTGGAAAATTCGATCAGAATTCGTACAAGGTATCTGGAGGTCTTCACGGCGTTGGTGTTTCGGTTGTTAATGCTTTGTCCGAGGTGCTCGAGCTGACTGTATGGAAGGAGCACAAGAAATATTTTATGGTATTTCGTCGCGGAGTACCGCAAGCTCCACTGGCTGTTGTCGCTGAAGGTGAGACAAAGGAATCCGGGACAATGGTTCGCTTCAAGCCGGATGCTGAGATATTCAAGATTACGAAATTTGATAGAAGCACGGTCGAGAAGCGTATACGCGAGCTCGCTTTCCTGAATTCTGGTGTAAAGATAAACGTTATTGACGAGCGCGCTGCATCACCTTATCGCAACGAGCTGTACTACCAAGGAGGACTTGAGGCATTCGTTCGCTATATCGATGCCGGCAAGAATGTCCTGCATCAGAAGATAATAACGGCGGATAACTCAAGTAGTGGTGCGGATATAACTGTTCAGATGGCTATGGAGTGGACGGATAGCTATCATGAAAACATTCTCTGCTTCACAAACAATATCCCTCAGCACGACGGTGGAACCCACCTTTCAGGCTTCAAAGCTGCGTTAACTAGGGTTGTTACGAATTATCTGGCAAACAATCCAGCAAAGGCTGGGAAAAAGGATCTGCGGGGGGTGATAACTGGCGATGATATTCGCGAGGGACTGACCTGCGTTTTGTCTGTCAAGGTTCCCGATCCGAAATTCTCTTCGCAAACGAAAGACAAGCTTGTCTCCTCTGAGGTTCGCCCGGTTGTTGAGTCGGTTATCGGTGATGCAGTCGCTATGTGGCTTGAGGAAAACCCGGCTATGGCGAAGGTTATTTTGGATAAAGTACTTGAAGCTGTAGCTGCTAGAGAGGCAGCAAGAAAGGCTCGTGAGTTGACGCGACGTAAAGGTGTGTTAGATGTCGCATCTCTTCCGGGAAAGTTGGCTGATTGCTCAGAGAAGGATCCCGCCCTTAGTGAGATGTTTATTGTCGAGGGAGAATCTGCGGGCGGTTCTGCCAAAATGGGACGCGATCGAAAAACCCAGGCTATATTGGCTCTTCGTGGAAAGATATTGAACGTTGAGAAGGTTCGCTTCGACAAAATGATTTCGTCGGAATCGATAGGTACGTTGATAACTGCCATAGGTACGGGAATTGGACGAGAGAACTTCGATATAGAGAAAGCTCGCTATCACAAGATAATCATTATGACCGATGCAGACGTCGATGGAAGCCACATTCGGACTCTGTTACTCACCTTCTTCTTCCGCCACATGCGCCCTATAATCGACAAGGGATATCTCTATATTGCGCAGCCGCCACTCTATAAGGTCAAGCGCGGCAATTCGGTTGTTTATATAAAGGATGAAAAAGAATTCGAAGGGTACCTATTGGGAGAAGCAGTTAAGGATGCTCGTATGACGCTTTCTTCTGGCGAAACCGCCAGTGGACAGGATTTGCGGCATATGATCGAGATGTCGATAAATGTTGCACACTCCATCGATAGTCTATCTCCATATGTGAATGATCCGAAATTGATAGAGAAACTGCTTTTGAGTGGATGCCTGAGAGAACAGACAGATGAGACCTTGGTGGCGTTACGCAAGTTTCTCGCTGGAATGAAAACTGAGGAGTATTCCTACGAGGCAAATTTCAACAACGGTGTTTTGGAGATAATTACAAATTCCTTTGGCTCCCATGAGGCACTAACTTTGGATTGTAGTTTCTTCGAATTGCCGGAAGTACGAGCCATAAACCGTCTGCAGGAAAAATTGTCCGCTATGTTCGGTAATGGTGCCAAGCTGGAACTGGGTGGTGGGAAAGAAACCTGTAATCTCGATGGGCCAACATCTCTTTCGGAAAAGATTTTGGAATATGGACGCCGCGGTCTTGCAATAAATCGGTACAAAGGTCTTGGTGAGATGAACGCTGACCAGCTTTGGGAGACAACGCTCGATCCTGCCGCTCGTACATTGCTTCAAGTGAAGATGACTCAGGCTGAAGAGGCAGATAAGATATTCTCCATACTTATGGGCGATAACGTTGATCCACGCCGCGACTTCATCCAAACTAATGCTGAAAAGGTAAAAAACCTGGACGTGTGAGCGAGCGCAGTCCTAGACATAGGCACGCGAGACAGTGAATTGCAAAAATATATTGAGCTTGTCCTCTGCAGAAGCCCGGAAGTTCTTCTTGATGAATGACAGCTACCTCGGAGGACTTAAGTTGCCAGGTTATTTTTGTTTCGAGGATTTGCTTAAGAAGCTGAACGAGCACGATCTCAATACCAGTGGTGACGGATACAAAGAAATTTGCAAGGCTAAAAAAAGAATCTAAGAACGTAAATTTCGATATCGATATTGGAAAAAGCGGTTTTGAATGGCGCCGCCTGCAGTTAATAAATCCCATAATCTATGTCGCTCTTGTACAACTTTTGACAACCGAGGAAAACTGGGGGGTATTGATGAACAAATCGAAATAGACTTATTAAAAGAGTCCATTGGGAAACAAGACTAGTACGTTTGTGCCTGCGGAGGATTAAATTTTATTTCCAAAGCGTGGAAAGGGAGAACCCCCTCGCTTTTAGGCGGACGCTTTATTGTAATGCGGGGTATGATATACAAAATATAATGTATACGATATAGTGTTCTGCGTAGAGTATAGGTGCAGAGTATTGTACGGTAATATTGCAGAAAGGCGTATAGAAGTAATAATAGAGGTATGCTCTGCCAACTACGTAGACATAACAAACGGGAATATAACTTCCTATCACCATATATACTGACCTCGGCACCCCCACATTTCTCAGAATATATAAAAGAGAAAAGCGTCAGAAAGCTGCAATGAGAATTTCAGGAATTGGAGAAACGATACTGGGGACAACATCTTTGGGCAAAGGGATATTTTGTCGTAACGCCCAAACAACTAAGTACAAAGGAGATATAAAAAAATATAGAAAAACAAGAGGCATATCATAAGCACGATAGTTTTATATCTCTGAGTTTTAAGAGTTCACTCTTCCGAATCCGCTTTCCAAGCGTAACTTAAAACTACCGGCCTCCAACCGATAGGTTATCTATTTTTTTGCATAAGCGATAATTTATTATCTCCGATGTATTATGCCGCGATTGGAAAATAATTTAATTCTCTTATTATCGTGAGGTGTTTCGGCGTCCAATAAATTAAAAAGCAAACCTGCTGTATCAATCATAGTACCTGTATACAACGTAGCTAGGTACTTAGAAAGGTGTTTGGATAGTATAAGAAATCAAAGTATGGGGAATTTTGAAGCGATATTAGTGCACCAGGGAGGTCATGATGATGATTTAAAGATCTGTAAAAAGTACGTAGAAATGGATCCACGCTTTTCTAAGTTGACTAATGAATTTTTTTTGAAAGAAAGCAGGGTGTACTAGAAGGTAGTATCACCTCTTACATATCTAATGGTATGACAGAATCTGGCATGGAAGAAAGTTACAGTGGTTATTGGCATGTTAAAGGATATGTACCTCAAAAACAGAGCCGGCATATGTTCAAAAGAGGTTTGCTGAATACCGCTGCTTCCTGGATTCGCTCGACGTAATTTATGAGGAAAATCGACAACGAACTCCGCTGCAAGGGAAAGCACTAAAAATCAGTATAAGTGTATTTAACAACAATTCTAAAAAAGAACTTCAATCTATCAGCAGACATATAAACTCATAAGTCGACCTGAATTTTGTCTGACAAGTCCTTGGATTGTTGAATAATTGCATCCATGTTCAAGTATTCAAACGTTCCAAAACGCCCATTCAAGTAAACACCTTGTTTTTTGAAATAGGTTTTGATCAATTTCATATTTTGATGATGCTTTAAATCGTAGATAACATATGCGTATTCAAAACGCTTCAGGTCTGTAAAATTGACATCCTCATAAGAATCGATAAACCCGATTGTTTGTAAGCCTTCAATCGTCCTTTCAGTAAGTTCTGCATCACTAGCTTTATCATTCAAATCGTTTTTACGGTAGGTAATTTCAGCCATATAGGTGGTTGTGCCGTCAATATGGTAGCCTTTACCCATGAAATCGAGCTTTGAAATGCGGTGGAACTTGACATTTTTATCAGCCACCATGAAGGCATAATTATCACCGGCGTAATCTTTTTTGACATTGACGACACAAATTGCGATTGAGTTGTAGAGTAAATTATCAGCTGCCTCCAAAATGTCTTGCGTTTTTTTTGCATCTTTATAAATATGACAAAATTCGTTGACTGGTATTGTAGAAATCAATTTATTCGATTCAAAAACGCCAGCAAACGTATTTACCTTATAGTGTGTAGATATTTTTTCTACTTCAAAAACCCTTGCATTTGTATGGACTTTAACTTTATTTTTCAATCGAGCGATGAATGCCTTTATCAGACTTTCCATGCCGCCATGTTTCGGATAAGTAAAGTATAATTGATGCAAATATCCGTCAATGGTTTCACCTTCGGCACTACGCAAAATGTCATCCTTTGGTGGTTGAGGAATACGCTCTACCACACGAACATCAATGAAAGCAGGATCAAATTTCCAAATCTTTTCATTATAAGGTCTTAAGTATGTATTTGTGATTCCTTCGCCAAATGTTTTTAGGAAAAATTGCAGCATATTTGTTGCTTCGTAATTTTCAAAGGGGTTGTGTATAAATGCATTAACGCAATAATCGATATCCTCTTGTGGCAATTTGGATAAATCATTTTCAAATGGATATTGAACAAAACGCTTTTTATGCAAGATCCGATTAGAACGACGATGTTTTTCGTTATTTTCTCCCAACAAGTTATTCATTATGCCTAGTACATTACTATTTTTTGAAAAGATAATATGAGGTCCTACATCATACACTATTCCGTTTTTTTCGTAGGATCGACAAAGTCCACCTGCGATATCGTCTTTTTCTAAGACGTTGATTTCGTCTATTCTATCATTATTCTGCAAAAAATAGGCCAAAGATAATGCAGACAATCCACCACCTAATATAGTTATTTTCATTTTACCCTCCTTGTCTTTTTAACAACCCACACTGACTGAAAACCAAGTAATTTAAATTTTACCTTATTTTTTGCACTCAATTTTAAGCAAAGTCACTTCATCAAACAAAAAACGAACATAATCTTCTCCGTAAGAAGACTTTACAGCGACATTTTTTTAGTATACTTATATAACGGTAAAAAATCAAACAATTTACGAATGATCTTTTTGCGGTTTATTACAACACTATAGATTAGAAATACATCGAGCAGATATATTGTCATTTCTTTCACTGTATTTCTTTCACTGTATTCCTTTCCCTTTCATCAAAGGAACCTTGAATATTTTTAATTTCTTTTGTATTTTCAACATTTTTTTATAATTGTTATAATTGGCATTTTGACAAAGACAAATTAGAAGACGTTTAAGTTCATTGTTACGAATGTCAATTAAATCGGTACTTGACAAATTTATTTTCCGGATATATTCGCTAGCGGATTTCCAAAACAAACATT
>JAFUUW010000067.1 GCA_017471265.1 Alphaproteobacteria bacterium | reverse complement strand
CCAGACGATCAAGCTGTCTAAAGGGGACATAAACATCGACGTAACAGGAAGTATTTCAATCAAAGCCTCTAAAGATATAAATGTTGAAGCTGGCGGTGCGGTCAATGTGAAATCAGGAAAAGCAACTTCGGTCGATGCAAAGGACAACGTAAACATCAAAGCGGCAAAGGATTATGTGTTAGAGTGCTCAAAATGCTCTGCAAATGCGAAAATGGCAATGGGATTTCAGGCCATGAGCGTGAAAGTAGACGCGAAAACATCCGTAGAATTGAGCGGTCTCAGCATAAAAGCCAGCGCTAAGACAATGCTCGAATTGTCCGCAAGTGCAATGACTACCGTCAAAGCAGGTGCCGCATTGCAACTTCAGGGATCCGCCGGAGTGTCCCTTTCCGGCGCATTCATAAAGTTGGGGTGAGAATTAAAAAATCCTACAGAGAATGTTGATAAGCGGACAAACTGCAGCGTTGTGCTAAAGCTGTTGTTTTAAGATGCCATTATTGCAACAATTCCAAACTCCATCAAGAATTCAACTTCAGTGGACAAATTTTACCTGAGCTGAAGGTAAGTTCCCGATCCAAGGAAAGTTGTACGATAATGATGAAAATATATGTGAAATTATAGAGTGAATTGATGAATTTAAATTTTTAGGGCGAAAGCTTAAACGGAATACCTCAAAAATTTAACGACTATATCTACTCTAAGAACTTTTGCATTTTTGATAAAGAATTCTCAAAAACTGGTAACATCGAATTGATAAGAAATGAATATATTAATGAAGAATGCTGCTTGAGAAAGTACATTTCGCAGGAGTTCTGAAACACGGTTTGCAGTTATGAATTGCTGCAGCTCTGACATTGGAATTTTACTTTGGGGATTTAGCTAAAAGAGAATATGCAAAGTAAGCGATGTAAAATCTTGTCATTTTATTTCCAAAGCGTAAGGTAGGAGCCTCCCTCGCAATTAGGTGAACACTTTAGCATAATGCGATGTATCATATACAAAAAAAATTACATAGTATTTGTGCAAAATATATACATAGGGCATTGTACGGAAATATTGCGGAGAAAATAATAAGAAATGTATGCTTTGCCAACTATATAGATATAATGAGCAAAAATGTAGATTTCGGTCATATACATATGCCGCGCTGGGCATTTCAGCACCTCGCGATATCGAAGGTAACGCAATATAAAAACAGAATGTTACGTGGAGAAACCCACGGACTAAGAAAAGGTACTGGAAATGGCATCTGTGAGCAAAAGGATATTTCACAGCAACATCTAGGCAGATAAATGAAATATATATGGGGGCAAGAGGCACATCATAAGCGGGATAACTTTGAAATTTTAGAGTTCTAAGAATTTACTCCTTTAATCTGCTTTTCAAGCGTGAGCTAGAATTACCGGCTTCCAGCTGGTAGGTCATCTATTGATTTTTATACAACTTCATTAAAAATACACTTAATTCGCCTCTAACTGCTCGAACAACTCAATAAATGAAATGATCTGAAAAATTCATATCTCCAGCCTGTATCTGCTCCAACATCATTCGTCAAGTGAAAAGATCCAAGCTGGAGTAAAGAGGTGTTATCAATGAACATACTACCAGTACCAAAAGTAAGCCGGCAAAGCATATGGCTACAGGCTGCAGCAGCGATGATATGCGCCGCAATGTCGTGTCTATACGTTGACGCGATATCTCGGCAATGGATTTGAATGCTGACCACAAATCGCCTGCGCGTTCGCCAGTACTGATTATGCTCAATTCGCGTTTGTTGAAAATTTCGGATGCTGCAATTGCTACAGAAAGTGAGCTACCTGACTCAATGACCGCTATGGCATTTTTGATACCTAGAAATTCTTTATCTAGGCATTTCAGCGCTTCAAGCAAGTTTACTTTTTCGTGAAGCATAATTTCCATAGATGAGCAGAAGTTGAAAATAGCGGTTTCATGCTTTATTTTTGACATCACTGGAATTTTGCCCAAGATACCGGAAAACCTTTTCCAACGCCATAGACCAGCAATAACAAGAGCTATAACCACAGCACCCCACGCATTCTCTCTTATAACGTAACTGAGATTAAATACAATTTTTGATATATATGGTGGAGTAACTCTCAATTCATCAAATAGTTCAGCAAATTTTGGAATAATTACAAAAAGCCAAAATATGAAAACCGAAAACATACAAATGAGCAAAACCAAAGGGTACCTCAATGCATCCTTCAACTTGTTCTTCAGCTTAATCGATGATTCCAAATGTTCGACTACTCTCGAAAGTGCCTCTGGCAATCTGGCAGTTTTTTCGGAAATCTCTATGGTTTTCACAATGGTGCTATCGAAAAAATTTCCAAACATTGCAAGAGTGTTGGCAAAACTGCTGCCGGATTTTATGTTGTCCTTGATAGTTGCAATAATCAACCTCGCTTCGGCGTTTTGAAATGAGCTTTTCACGATATCGAGAGCGGAGATCAAATTTATATTGTTTCTCACAAGCTGCAGCAATCCACGAAAAAACGGCAACGTAAAATCCACAACAGCTTGTCGTATCGTGGAATGTCGCTCCTTTTTGGATATGAACGTTAGCCCGAGCTTCTTGAACGCTTCCAGAAAGTTCAACTCCCTTGCAGCGAATATCATTCTGTCAACAACTCGACCGCCCATATCCAAAGCCTTGCAGTCATACAAACGCATCAAAACTTTCCCAAATTCGACCTCCCTACGATCATTGTAATCACGAAAGTATTAAAAATTCGTTAACGTACGTTAAAAAAATCAGAAATATATCACTATCCATTCTTATGTCAATTCATCGACATATCTTGCGGTTTACGCATTGCGGCAAGGCATGCCCTAGATATTGTACGAAAGTTGACCAAACCTCAGCTTGACATCCTGATTGCCTCAGCTTTTGTCTGCTATGTTTTATTTTCGAACAAACACAAGTATATCAAGGTATTATGCGCCGTCTATACACGAATTCGCATTATTTTAAAGAAGCATATTCTAAACATGACTTTTATTTTCTGCAATACATCTTTGCTGAAGTTTAGAACCCAACAATTTTGATTACGAAAATTGTTGTGGGAGTACACTGGATACAATTTTTCAAATGCAACACAGATCTGGGATTGAATATACACCCACGATAAATAATGGGTTTATAGTAACAAAGGAATTGCAAGATGATGGTTGTTTTCAATATATAGATATGATTTGGAAAAGTACTTTGTTTTCCTACTTTCAACCAAATCGTATTGGCTCATACATTGGCTTAAAATATTATGAACAAAAGCAAGGGGTAAAATTTAATAATATCGCAAGCATTTTCTCATAACAGACTGCAATTTGTTACCAAATAAAAGTGGCATTTTTTGTCGTGATACGTTCAACATTTCCTCCTCCATATTTCCCTCTTCCAAACCCTCTCCCTCCTTCCCTCGACCTCTGGTAAAATGCCTGTATGAGCAGTGAAATGTTACACAATACCGAGGCGGAGCAGGCTCTGCTTGGCGCTATCATATTGGACAATTCGGTTCTTGATAATGTGCCGGATACCTTTTGTTCATACCATTTCGCAGCCGAGATTCACTCGAAGGTATATGACGCTATCTGCAAGCTCAGGGACGCCGGAGCTGTCGCTGATCCGATAACCATAACGTCGTACCTAAAGGTTGACCCTGTCTTTCAGAAATCCGGTTCGCAGAAATATCTATTGGATTTGGTTGATTCTGTTATCGGTCTGACAAACATCGCTGATTACGCCAAAATCATATACGACCTCTACCTCCGTCGTCAGATAGTTGCAATTGGCGATAGGACGACGTCTCGGGCTCGCTCTGTCAGTTCACAGGAAAGTGCAAACGACATAATTGAGAGGACGGAGAAGGAGCTATACGACCTATCAACTGGAACGGCAGGTCAAGGGAGGTTAGTTGCTTTTGATGAAGCGCTGAAGCTATCGATTGATACCGCAGAGGAAGCTTTCAAAAAGGACAGCCGGATTGTCGGAGTAACGACAGGGTTCATTCAAATGGACAAATGGCTGGGGGGACTGCACAACTCTGATTTGTTGGTTTTGGCTGGTCGTCCGTCCATGGGGAAAACTGCATTTGCAACAAATATAGCTTTCAATGCCGCTCGAGCAAAGATGGAAGGTATGGGGGCAGGAGCAGGCGTCGCGTTTTTCTCGCTTGAGATGTCCTCCGAGCAGCTAGCAACCAGAATTTTGGCGAGCGAAGCTGGTATACCGTCTGACAGCATACGCCGAGGGGATGTTCCCAGAAATTCCTTCTCGAAATTTTCAGCTGTCTATGAGGAGTACGGTAGGCTAGACCTGTTCATCGATGACACCCCAAATGTTACAGTTGCTCAGATACGAAACCGCGCACGCCGTCTAAAACGTCAGAAGGATATAGGGCTAATCGTCATCGATTACCTCCAATTGATTGAGGCGGGAGGTTCTCGCCGCAACTTGGATAATAGGGTGCAAGAGATATCTGAGATTACGCGTTCGCTGAAGGGACTTGCGAAGGAGCTAAACGTACCCGTACTGGCGCTCTCCCAGCTTTCACGCGCAGTGGAGCAGAGGGATGATAAAAAACCTCAGCTATCGGATTTGAGGGAGTCCGGGTCGATTGAACAGGATGCGGATGTCGTTATGTTCGTGTTTCGTGAGGAATATTATACGGCAAGGCACGAACCGGTGGAAGGAACGGTTGAGCATAACAAATGGCAACTTGAAATGGAAAAGCTCCACAACAGAGCGGAGATTATAATAGCCAAGCAGCGCCACGGACCTATCGGTACAATCAAGCTATTCTTCGACGGTAGACTAACCAAATTCGGCAACTTGCTGGAGTGAGAACGATAGAGCTGTTGTTAGACGGGTTATTGTGATACCTTACCCTCACAGACTAGCAGAGTTTTCTCTGACATCCCTCGTCAATCGCTCCGGGCACGCCGCGGAACACCAATCTTACAACCACAACTCATCAAATACCGTTGTGAAGTAACTAAAGGTTTCACATTCCAAGGTAAGTGGGCATCCAGAGAAATGGATGCCCGTCATATACGAAATCATTTTTCCGGTTTTCCTTCAATTTCAGCGATTAACTGTTCCGTATCCGTCGTTTGCAACAGGGTAACCTTACCGTCCCTATGCAAGAATATCGCCGGGACGACGGGGATTTTCAAGCTTTCTGCAAATTTTCCATTTTCGATAAGCTTCTTATCGGAATCGTTCATCATACCTTCGATTTCTTTGTTATCCAAGCCGGCAGCTTTCAATGCTTTTTCTATAGCAGCTTTGTCCATATTTCCGTCGCTATTCACTATCTTGTCAATGAATGTCAACGATTTTTCAGGATTTTTATCATATGCCGCAATGTAAACTCTCGAGAGCAATATCGAATCATCGCCAAGAACCGCAACAGGCATCATCTTGAAGCAAACGTCCTTTTTAGCTTTCACGAGCTTAACCATACTGCGTAGAAAGTCGATGCAATGCTCGTTAAGCGGATCGAAGAAACAGGTCAACGTGGTTTTGGAATCCAATTTTCCATACTTCAGACACAGCTTCGACACCTCAGCACCTTTTTCAGACACGTCATCAACCAACTTCTTGAGCGTCTCTTCACGCTTCTTCGCAATCCCTTCACCCATAGCATCCATCAGAAGTTGAGGATTTTGCTTGACTACATCCAGCACAATGCTTTTCACCTTTTCATCAAATGTAGAACTAGAGCAAGGATCGGCAGTTTTCTTTGGGTAAAAATACGTCGCACCAGCAATGACTAGCGCTATCAAAGACAGTACGACACCGCACTTACATCCGCACCCACGACCACACGAGGAATTTCTGTTATCCATTTTCGTTTTATCAATACGACTACACCCTCGAAGATTTTAACAAAAGTTTCGAGAATGTGAAGCAATGGATGCGGGAAGATGGGCTACCGCTTTAAAGGATGGTAGAACAAGAAAAATTTTTTTGAAAAGTGGAAGCTTGCGAATGCTAAGAGATTACGGAAATTCAGAATTTCTGCGAATGAACAGAGGCGTTAGTACTTAGAGTGTAGGACGTCAGCAGGCTTAGACTGATGGAGGCGTAGCGATGTTAAAAATCTATGGCTATATGTTTTGAAGGGTATAAATTTTAAAAAGCAGTAAACATGAATATATAAAAATGGAATGAGATATAAGTATATAGAGATATAGGAAAGAGTTTTCGTTTTTAAATCGAATTAGAGAAAACAACCTTATTCATTTATAAAAAAACGAGTTTAGATGAATATTGTGCGCAAATATATAATAAAAAAATAAAGCAAAGATTATTGAGGAATATAATCAAGCACATCAAATTATTACATTATAAAAACAAGGCATTTGTTAAAACTCTCCCCTGCTCTATTCCCCACAAGTCCCGCTTCTCTTAAATTGCACAGGCATTGCAGCTTGAGAGTGGATGCGGGTGGATTGTAAAATGCAGGTATGTTTTGAATTGCGGAGATGTGAATGGTTGACACTACGGTTGCGACCGGTTTGATAAAGCAGGTTGTTTCGAAAATAGAAACGCTTGAGGAGCAGAAGAGCACGCTCTTGAGCGATATTCGTGAGACGTTCGCCGAGGCAAAAGCGCAAGGGCTGGACGTAGCCACGCTGCGCCAGCTAATAAAGCTGCGTAAGAAGAAAAAAGAAGAGGTTGCTGAGCAAGAAGAGCGTCTCGAGATATACCGCCGCGCATTGGAACAGTGAAGTCTGACGGCGGAACGGCTCACTTCACTGCTTGGGAAGTTCTAGTGTTGAACGCTGTGATGACAGAAAAGAGGTTCGGTCGGCGATAAGGTTCAAGAAACCAAATCCAAACAGTTGGCGCTAAGTAGTTTTGTGCTGCAGATTTCCCTAGTTATATCAGCATCAAAGTATCCGTAGGTTTGTACTGCCGTGTGGAAATAGCTATAGCAACATCCATTCCAGGAAAACTATGTCATCAAAAGCTCGCCTCCCTTTCAAACTTTCGCTATTCAGTTTTGCTGCAAATTGGTAGCATCTGAGCGTGAGAACTGTTTTTGTGGTGGCGGTATGGTTGTGAGAATTTCTGGACGGGGGATTGATCTGGGCAACAGTTTGAGGGAGTACGCAACAAAGGAAGTGGACAACCTCCTTGAGAAATACCTTGGGGATGATGTGGAAACGTCCGTCGTTGTTGGCAAGGACAATCGACTGTTTGAAGTCGAGATTTGCGCTTATCTCAATAAGGGCTTCGTCGTGAAAACAAATGGAGCCTCCGATGATGCGTACCGTGCGGTGAGTATAGCTCTTGAACGTCTGGAAGAACGCATAAAAAAGCACAAAAACAGAATAAAAGACAAAGCTCGTCGTGCTGAATGGACGAAGGGGCTAGAGGCGACACGCTACCTCGTCGAGAGAAAGGCGGGAACCGAGGACGCTGATGAAGAGCACTTGATAATAGCGGAACAAGAAGGCGAGATCCTGTCGCTCAGCGTTAGTGAAGCTGTTATGAAGCTGGATCTCACGGACATGCCTGTCGTTATGTTCAAGAATGCGGAGAGCGGTCGTATTAACGTGGTGTACAAAAGAGCGGATGGGCATACGGGCTGGATCGATTACAAGGAGCAATGAGCCTATACGTCCTAAAATTTGGAGGCTCTTCCGTTGCAACCCCCGCTCGTATGGAGCGTGTCGCTGAGATTGTTTCGAAGGTACTTGCCTCGGGTGATCGGATTGCTGTTGTAACTTCCGCCATACAGGGGACGACAAATCGCCTCATTGAACTGACAAAGCCGTTTTTGGCTTCGCCGTTCGATCGAGAATATGACGCCGTCATAAGTGCGGGGGAGCAGGTCGCTGCTGGACTTTTGGCTGCGTGCCTAAGATCTG
Source organism: Alphaproteobacteria bacterium (assembly GCA_017471265.1). Taxonomy (GTDB): domain Bacteria; phylum Pseudomonadota; class Alphaproteobacteria; order RUG11792; family RUG11792; genus RGIG4847. The sequence goes on along the minus strand of JAFUUW010000067.1, from coordinate 23,213 downwards.
CGGGCGTCAATGCTCGTTCTTTGAATGCTCGGCAAATTCCAATAATCGCATCGGGCGAGTTTTCAAATGCAACGATACAGTCTGTGAATGGCGAGTACATTTTACGAGAAATTAAACAAGGCGTTGTTCCAGTTATCACCGGCTTTCAAGGTATATCCGAAAACGGGGACATACTCACCATAGGGCGTGGTGGCTCCGATGCGACAGCTTGCGCAGTTGCGAAAGCTATAAACGCGGATGAATGTTTGATATACACAGATGTTGATGGAGTGTATACCGCAGACCCGAGGATAACCCTGAATGCAAAGAAGCTAGACGGCATCTCATACGACGATATGGTAGCCCTTGCCTCGCACGGAGCGAAAGTCCTACAGGATAAATCGGTTCGTATCGCAAAGCAGTATGGCGTTCGACTTAAGGTTCTGTCGAGCTTCGCAGATGGAGACGGGACAAACATAACCGAGAAGACGGATTATGTTTCCTCATATAAAATTGCGGGAATAGCGCACAATCTTGGTGTATTTGCGTTGAAACTTTCCAGCAAATCGGATCTAGAGGCAATACGTGAAAATACGGCACATCTCGAACCCTGTGCATTAACCGACACACTCTTACTGTTCCCGAAAGCAGCACAAGTGGAAGTAAAAACTATATTGGACAGGGGCGGTGTTGCTTTCGATATAGATAACGACATTGGTGTGGTTACCGTAGTAGGAGATGGCGCGCATGGTATGAGCGCAGTGCCAGAGTGCGAAAGGTTCAATATAAAGGCGACTTCGCAAGGGGTCAACACCTTCTCTTTTGTGGTTCCATTTCTTCAAACGGAAATGTTGGTCAACGCTTTGCACAAGCGTCTTTTTGAAAAGACGGTATAGGTTAACGCACATACTGAGCTTCCGCATATGCTACAATGACTGCGTGGTATGTTCGTTCGGGTTGTTGTTATGATTGATGAAGAGAAGGCTGAGAGCGTTACTCCGAACGAGAATTTGCCTGGTGATGAAGTTTCGGGGGCGCAGGAAGAGCTGTCTGAATTAGATGTTCTAAAGTCTCAAGTTGACGACCTGAAGGACAAGTTGCTTCGTGCTGTCGCGGAAACACAAAATATCCAGAAGCGTGCCGACAAAGAGAAAGCCGACATATCGAAGTACAGCATATCCGGATTTGCCAGAGATGTTTTGTCGATAAGGGATAACCTCCAGCTGGCACTGAACAACTGCGATGCAGCGGCTGAGGCTATAATCTCCGGGGTCAAGTTAACTATGACCGAGATGGATAAGATACTCGAGCGGTACGGCGTCAAGATAATTGAGGCGATGGAGAAGCCGTTTGATCCCCACGTTCACCAGGCAATGGTTGAAGTTGAAGTTGCTGACAAGGAGCCAGGTATCGTTGTCCAAGTTATGCAGGAAGGGTTTATGATACACGACCGATTGCTACGTCCAGCTCTTGTTGGGGTTTCCAAGAAGTGCTGAGACTTCGCAACACACTTTCTGGTCGTGTTGAAGAATTTATCCCTGTCGATTCCGCAAATGTTCGGATGTATGTTTGTGGGCCTACGGTTTATGATCGTGCTCACATCGGAAATGCTCGACCAGCGGTCGTGTTCGACGTCTTATTCAGAATTCTACGAAAGCTATATAGCAACGTAACGTACGTCAGAAACATAACAGATGTTGACGATAAAATATACAAGGCGGCGCAATCGCGAGGTATCGGGATAGCCGAGTTGACAGGAGAAACTATCGCAGCGTACCACAACGATATGGCGGCTCTCAATGTCCTGTCTCCCACAATAGAACCTCGCGCAACCGAACATATACCCGACATCATCGAATTCATACAGCAACTCATCTATGCCAATCATGCCTATGTTTCAAATTTCCACGTCTACTTTGACGTAGCATCGTTCCCAGAGTACGGTCGGCTCTCGAAGAAAAAAAAAGACGAATTGCTGGCAGGAGCGCGCGTTGATGTATCCGAGTTTAAGCGAAATCCTCTAGATTTCGTTTTGTGGAAACCTGCAGATGAAAGCTTCAACTTCGGCTGGGATAGTCCGTGGGGTATAGGACGTCCAGGATGGCATATCGAATGCTCGGCTATGTCAAGAAAATATCTCGGAGGGACTTTCGATATTCACGGTGGCGGTATAGATCTAGTTTTTCCGCACCACGAGAATGAAATAGCACAATCCGGAGGGTTCGGGTGTTCCCCGATGGCTAGGTTCTGGGTTCACAATGGACACCTAAATATCAATGGCATAAAGATGTCGAAGTCCCTCGGCAATTTCCTGACAGTTCACGATCTGCTGAAAAAGTTCCCTGGGGAGGTGTTGCGCCTAACTTTCTTGATGACGCACTATGCCTCCCCGATGAATTTCAGTTTCGATGCACTGACGCAAGCCAAAAATATACTGGATCGCTGGTACATCGCCACAAGGGATATCGCAACTTACGATACGACAGAGATTATGCCTGAGGTGTTCGATGCTCTGTTGGATGATATGAACACCCCGCTGGCGATCTCGCTTTTGAGCACACAGGTTGATGAGTTGAACAAAGCGAAGGATCCTCATAAGGCCGCAACGTTTCTTAACACCTGCCGCTCTCTTTTGGGAATTATGCACACATCCGCCGACGATTGGTTTTGCGACGTACCGCTCGAACAAAGGACTTGGATTGAAGAAAAAATACGTGAACGGAATGAAGCTAAGCTAGCTCGGGATTATGCAAAAGCCGATGCCATACGGACTGAAGTATTCGACAGAGGTTTCTTGCTGGAGGATACGAAGACCGGCACGACGTGGAAGAAGCGTGATTAAGTCAAAACAACTGCTTCTTTTCATCATCTCGTTTTTCGGTACGGGGAGAGTATCCCGCAAAATGCCCGGTACTGTTGGATCATTCTTTGCGATGCTGCTTCTGCTATGTCTACCACGCTCGCCTACATTAGCGCTCATTATCGCCCTTCTCCTATTTTGCATAGGCTGGAGATGCTGCGACACATACATAATAAAGCGTGGATACGAGCAAGACCGCGACCCAGGATACGTTGTCATCGACGAAGCGTGTGGAATTTCCACTACAGCTGCAATTGCGTATTCCTTCGGGCTCGTAAACATACATGATATCCTGCTCGGCTTCCTGCTCTTCCGTACCTTCGACATATTCAAACCATTTCCGATAGGATGTATCGAGCGCGTTATGAAATCACGCGATAGCACAGTTGGACTGGGAATAATGCTCGACGACCTCCTCGCCGGTATATACGCCGGAGTAACACAGGTGATGCTGACTATGTGGATTTTGTGAATTCATCGAGCTTGCTACTATCATAAATTTTTGGTATGAGCTGCTAGCGCTCTCGACCTTTATACTAACGCAAAAATCCGATTATTACAGATTTCTTCCTCCGCCCTTGGTTGCAAAAGCCCCACATAAGCAAAAAAATTACAAAAAGTTAACGGAATTTTAACTCATTTTTTATAAGATAGAGCTCGTAGATTGTTTTGTGAGAATGAAGTCATGTTGCAAAAATTTTTCAAAGTGCTTTCGGCAGTAAGTTTTGCTATAACCGCACTCGCGTCATCAGCAAGAGCCACCGAAGAAATAGTTCACCACAAGTTGTTTGGAGATTTACAAAAGGTTTCACACGAGACTGAGTTTCTGGCATACGATGATTACTGCAAGAAAAACTCCTTGGATGCTGCCGATAATTCCGTACTTGTCGACAATTTTCTGAACGAATGCTGCGTGTTTAGTGGGGCGAAAGATTATAACCGTATAGAAAAATTCGTAGAAGTTGTGGAAAAGAATGGGGCAATGCCGCTTTTTGGAGCTATGGAGGGAGTCGTGCTCTCGGGAATTTATAAGCGCCCTGAGATGGAAGATTGGCTCAAAGAAATAGTGAAAAATGAAATCGGTAGAGATACGATGAAGATAATAACCGTAAAACATATCGAGGATAAAAATCGACTTACCGTTCCGTTCTATAACGGTCTTTTTATGCAGTCTGGCTCATCTGTTTTCTTTGGTCCTAAAAATACGATTGGAGTGAGACAGGCAAGTTTGGTTCTTTCTCCGCTGGAGCAAGTTGTACCGATATATTTTCGTTCCAAGTCAGGGGATATCGAGAAAAAACAGCGCGGAATGTCGGAGATTTTAGCGCATGAAATGTTTCACTGGAAAGATTGGGTATTGGATCGAGATGATACGGAGTACGAATGTAATCGCGGTGGGATGGGACTTTTGAAAAAGAGCGAGATAACAGCGATACAGAATGAATATGAAATGCGCTGTAAAAATACCTCACTTAAAGCCACATCCGTACTTCACGATATACTCGATAGAAGATCGGAAACGTCAGCGATGTATGGTATTTTTGCTGACACAAAATCGGTACTTCACTATGATATGCTGAACGAAGCAAATTACTTGAAAGAAACGAACGGTGTCAGGTTCGCATACACAGCTCCAGCGGCACCATCACTATCACTTCCAAATGAGCACATTGTCATGGGATCCATACTAGAGGAAAAGTACAACTTCTATAGTTGGTACTACTAAATTTCACGAGGTGAGGCATTTACCTCACCTTGTTCTTTGGGATTGTTGCATTGAGATTGTTATTAAAAATAGAACTTGCTATAAAATGTTGTGGATGTTAGTATGCATGGTAGTTTTTTAATGCGAGGCAGCAGCGTGTCGGAGATCAAGTGCCCAAGTTGTGGCAAGGTTTTTAAAGTGGATGAGAGTGGATATGCTGCGATAGTTAGCCAAATTAGAAATGTAGAGTTTCAGAAAGATTTGGATGAACGTGTTGCACAGTTAGAAAAAGCTAAAACTGTCGAGCTTTCTCTTGAAAAACAAAAATGGGATGGGGAAATTGAGAAATTGAAATCTGAAATTCAGTTACATAAACGAGAACAAACTTTGGCTGTAAACAATGCTACATCCGAGAAAGATAAAGAAATTGCAGAAAAAGAAAAGCATATTTGCGAGCTTAAATCTCAGCTTGAAAGTGCAAAAGATAAATTACAAATTCAAAAGTCAAGTTTGATAAGTGAATATGATACAAAATTAAAAGCAAAAGATGAAATAATTAAGGAAAAAGAGGACGTGATTGAACGTTACAAAGATTTGAAAGCAAAAATGTCAACAAAAATGCTTGGTGAAACCTTGGAACGACATTGTGAAATTGCATTTGAGGGAGTGCGCTCTCTTGAATTTCAGAATGCCTATTTTGGAAAAGACAATGACGCTAGCACTGGAAGTAAGGGAGATTACATCTTCAGAGAGAAGACTGAAGACGGGATAGAATTTATATCAATTATGTTTGAGATGAAAAATGAAGCAGACACGACATCCTGTAAGCATAAAAATGAAGATTTTTTCGAAAAGTTAAACAAGGATAGAAACGACAAAAAGTGTGAATATGCAGTCCTGGTATCTCTTCTTGAACCGGAGAATGAACTTTATAACAATGGAATAATTGATGTATCACATAAGTATCCAAAAATGTATGTGGTTAGACCTCAATTTTTTATTCCAATAATAACCCTTTTACGAAATGCTGCACAAAATTCCCTAGAATATAGGAAACAACTTGTTGAATATCAAAAACAGAATGTTGATATAACGAATTTTGAAAATAAGCTTCTGGAGTTTCAAGGCAAGTTTGGAAGAAACGTAGAACTCGCGAAAAAACATTTTGATGATGCTATTACAGAAATTGATAAGACTATTAAAAAATTGGAGACAATTAAGGAAGATTTGAGATTGAGCGGTAACAATTTATATCTAGCAAATGATAAACTTCAAGAAGTTACTATTCGAAAACTGACATCTCAAAACCCAACCATGCAACGCATGTTCAGGGAAAGTAAAACAAGTAATAAAGAGACAAAGTAGATGCCCCCTGCTACGCCAAGATAGGTTCGTCCCCTCAATTATCTCTTCGCGAAATCTCTCTCGCCTGAAAAGGCTCTTGAACCTTCGATAGCTTTATGCGACACTGAGGGCACGTGTGGCATGGATACGTTGGGGTCATAGCTCAGCTGGGAGAGCGCTACAATGGCATTGTAGAGGTCGGGGGTTCGATCCCCCCTGGCTCCATCAATCGAAGTGAAGTTTTGTGTTCCTTATCTTTTTTCGCTTTTTCTCCTGCCTTTTGCTGTTCTTGGCTTTTTTCATTCTCGCTTTTTCGCTCTCGAGGATGCTGCAACCGCATCATATTTACGCCTTTCCTCTCTTTTTATGTTCGCCGTTTCGTTGGTGCTTGCGTGGCACTATGCAGGTTTGTGCTCTAGGCGAACAACACTTAACAAACTTTCCGACTTCACGCTTCATATTGCTAACATCGACGTTCGTAAAATTTCAGAAAAAAGTCTGAGACAGGCAACCAGCGACGCCGTATCCGATCTACACTTTCTCGAACAGCAACATTTTGAATTGCTCGGTTTTTGCGTACCAACATTCATAACCTTCATCTCGACTTTTGCTTTGTCATTATCTGTCAGCCTGAAATGTGCCTTGCCCTACATATTCGGATGTTGCATCTTGGCGATACTTACGAAATTTGCCTGCCACCTAGCATCGATATGCGACGTACGTGCATATAAGAATAGCTTCGATCTGTTTGTCAAAAACATAACAAATGCAGCAAAGGGCATACAGTACTATAGTTCGTTAAACTTCATAAAAAGCAAAACCATTTCGGAAGAAAAATCAATTTTGAACGAAACCAGGGCGAGCTTTTCAAAATTCACTTGGCGAGCCTTCTTTTATGTGGCAGCTTTGTTTATTGTGGTTGTTATTTTGTTTGTTGCTATTTTGGAATACTCAATAGCTGATATGACGAACATAGCCGGCATCGAAGATATGTATATCACGGCAATGCTCCTCTTTGCCTTATCTTCGCTTTCGTTTTTTAGGTGCAAGAGCAAAGGTATGTTTGCAACGGCGGACATTTCAAAATATGAGTTTCGACACGAAGATGTGCAAAACATAAAGAAAATAAACGAAGATAACCTGTTCATAGCCTTTCACGGTGTGTATTTTCAAGATCCGACCCAGCTTTCACAAACCTCTGTTTTGAATGATCTTTCGCTTTCTGTACTGCCGGGTGAGTTCATCGCCATAACGGGAGAAAACATATCCGGACGCTCATATGTATTCGACTTATTGCTGAAATACTACAAACCGCAATCCGGTCAGATATACGTATCTGGAGCGAAGGTTGAGAATATATCTACCGGCGAATTAAGACGTCTTATCGGAATTTTTGACGAGAAGTTTGGGCTGCTCTCTGGCACTATCTATGACAACTTGAGAATGACGGATTATAAAATCGCCGAAGATAGACTACTTGCCACTGCGGAGCGTGTCGGACTTTATGATGATGAGCTGAGCCAAAATGTCTTTGACGAAAATGGCTCACTTACCATTTCTCAAGAAATGTTGTTCCGCCTTCAGATTTGCAGAATTGCAATGAGGAAACCAAAGGCAATTTTGATAAAAACGCCAAGCGACTTTGAGAACGAAGAAACAAGGGATATGTTTTACGATTTTGTTAACCTTTCATCCAAGCGCAAAACCGTGATCATTACAACGGATGAACCAGAAGTTATAATCTACGCCGACAAAGTCCTCTATATATCCGACGATGAAGCACTATTCGGCTCCCATGCTTCCCTTTCACAAAACGCAAAATATCAGAGATACATAAAACAAATCGGCAAAGAGAGGATGTTTCCTAACAGAAATGAAAACTCGCGCTAGCGCCAATCTCTAGAACTACAGAAAGTTTACGCCAGTTCTGAGGAGGTGAAAGAGCTATTGACAATCGCTTACTCCGTCCGAGCTCAATGATGTTTTACGTGTTTATTATTTTTATATTGGTTTGTATCTTTTAATTTTATAAATATCAATAAAGTTTTCCGCGCATATGCTTTTAGAAAAAGTCACTATACTAAGACTTACTTTTTACCGTTACTGCGATAGCAGACTTTCTCAATTACCGCCACAATTGGAGCCAAAACTTCGCTGCACTTTTCAGGACAGAGAGTATATAAAAGCATAATTTCGACGGCAAAGATGATTAATGGAGCTGTCCAAGTTTCGAAGAAACAAAAAAGCACGGAATCAATAATCAAGAAAATAATGAGCAAACAATTTACGAGATACTCGTTCCACCAATCTATGAATTTCGACAAACATTTTTCTAGGAATTTCTTTAACATCCCGCGAAACTCGCACTGGTTTTGTTATATTCTTATCCAGAGATCTATCGGGAACACCTCCACACTCTATAGCCCTTCTTTGGTACTCATCCCATATATCGTCATTGGATATAGCATCATCTTCGTGTTCTTCACCTTCTTTATATATTCTTTTCCAAGCCCCTATCTCAGCATGAGTATAATTTAAAAGCCAGGATGCGCTCTTATTCAATAACTTATTTGTGTACTCTTGAATAAACTTCCATTCTGCAGTGTTTTCATCCACAAAATCATCTAAAACAAAAACCAAACTAGAAACCTTCGATGATCCATAACGTCTTAATTTTTGGTATAAACTTGGTTCAACAGGTCCGAACTTCCAGGCTTTAAAATTTGCATAGAATAATGGGCTCTCATATTTTCCTATATGGAACATTTGCAATATATACATTATTTTCTGTAATTCTAGCGGAGACAGGTTCCATCCCGCCATTTTGCAGACGGTCTTTGCGACGTCAAATATGCCTACCATTTTTTGTTCAACGGTACAATACCCTTCTGCTCAGAATATCATACTTCCGGTAAATTCGTAAATTTTCCCGTTTCACTACGCCGTATGTTTGATCTGTCTTGTCGCTTCAGATAATGCTATTGCCGCGGACATTGCGACGTTTAGTGAGCGCACGCCTGCTACCATCGTGATGACTACTCTTTCATCGCAGGCATCGTACACCTCATCTGGCACTCCGCAGCTTTCACGTCCGAAGAGCAAGCAATCATCTGACATATAGCTAACATCGCAGTACGCCGTCTTTGCTTTTGTGTCAAATAAAATCACGCGTCCATTATAGCCTTGCTTGAATTCAGCAAATGAGCTGTGGAGCTGTATATCTACTTTGTCTATATAATCCATTCCAGCTCGGTGAAATCCGCGATTGTCCAGAATAAATGACGCTGGCTCGATTATATGCAAGCCGGCTCCGAAGCAAGCGCACAACCTTGCGATTGCGCCGGCATTTTGAGCTATTTCGGGTTCAAACAGACAAATATTCACTTGAGCCCGAGCTCTTTTTCATTCGCCAATAAACTGGAATCCCAGCGAGCAGCAAAAGGATGGCTGCCGAGAAATCGTATAAACTGGAATTCACCAATATCAGCAAGCAAAATGCTAGAGCCAGCAGGGTTATAACCAGTTGTCCCATAGAGCTAACTTTTTCGATTTTCATAAACTTCAGATATGCCAGAACCGCCATTGTGTACAACAATATATATATGATAACGGACATATCAAGGAAGCTTCCGATTTTATCCCCAAAAAGCGGCGATTTTTGCAGGAACAAAATTACGATTGTGCCAAACGTACCAGTCCAAAGGGCACGTCCTGGAGCTCCATGTTTGTTTGGCTTCTTGAAGAATGCGGGGAATATGTTTTCATCTGCAGCGGACTTTGCTATCTGCCCGCTGAAGAATATCCAGGCGTTAAGTGAGCCGTAGCACATAACAAATGTTATCGCCCCTATGAGCTTGTCGTATGCGCCACCAAACAGTGTAACCATAATTTTTGCAAAAGGAGCACCGACATTCTCCAGTTCAGCAGGTGGGATTATGCCAAAAACCGAGATAGTGTTGATCACGCTTATGAGCGCGACAAACGCCGTCCCGAGAATTATGGCAAGAGGTATCGTGCGTTTGGGATTGTGTACGACACTGGCAGGAGTAGTTCCCCCTTCCAAACCGACAAATCCCCAGAAGGAAAGTATCGTAGCTTTTATGATCGTCTCGGATGACGACATATTCATAGGCGTCATTTCGCTGAAATTTTCGACATTCATATTCATAAATGCAAATACCGGAATAACCAGCAACGGCAGCACTTTGAGTACGGTCAAAAACATCTCTGTAACTCCTGTAGTACGTATACCGAGGTGGTTAACCCACGTTAGAGAAAGAACCATCAGTATCTCACAAGTTAACTTCATCGAAAGCGACATATCCCCGACGAAAGACATAAGATAATTCACGGCAGTGGCGATCAAAATCGGATTACACGCCCAAGAGCCGCACCAAAACACCCACGTTGTGAAGAAGCCGATCTTTTCGCCGAAGAACATCTTTGCATATATGTGAGGTCCTCCAGTTTTTGCAGTTTTTATGCATAAAAATGAAAAAACTATGGTCAGCAAGATGGCTCCAAGACCTCCTATCATCCACCCGAATATACCGAGAGTCCTGAATTGAGCTAGCTGAGACGGCAATAAGAAGATGCTTGCTCCAAGTTGAGCGCTTATGACGATGGATATCAAAGACCAAAAGCCTATCTTCGACTTTCCACTCGAACCACCCTTTTCCATAAACCACCTTTGTTTGAAAGATACGAACACAAAAAAATGGCTCCTTGGGACGGGCTCGAACCGCCGACCCAGTGGTTAACAGCCACTTGCTCTACCGACTGAGCTACCAAGGAACGCCTATGGTATTTATAGCACACCCATACCGAGAAGCAAGAAAAATTTTTTTGTAAGGTATTTGGGAAACCTATTGGTGAAAATGACAACGCTCAGTAAGTCGGGAAATTTGTTTTAATTAAAAATATCATTTAATAGTTTTCTATTGAAATTAACTCTTTTATTTGTAAGGAATGTGCGACTATTTTTAATTTATTTCAAAAGAGTGAAGTTGAGTAAAACAATCGCTTTTAGGTGGACGTTTTAGAAAAAATGCTATGTATGATGTGCAGAAGAAGTTTGCATAGTGTGTACGATGTAGGGCATTTTGCGCAGAGTACACGTGCAGGCTGCTATACGGAGAATTCCAGACGCTAAGGAAAAGGTACCGGGGACAACCACTGTGGGTAAAAGAACATTTTATCGCTACGTTTGAACAAATAAGCATAAAAAAATGTGCCAAGACATACAGAAAATAAAAACAGTATCACAAAAATGACGTTATTAAAACGCTCAAATTCTGGAAGTTTACTCTTTAATCCGCTTTCCAAGCGTGCTTAAAATCTACCGACTTTCAGGCGGGAGATTATCCATTTGCTAGGCACCACTTCACAACGATCTACCCACAGCTCGCTTTTTGGGCTTTAATCTAAATGTTCGATTACCAATTCCACAATCAAGTTTTAGCCCATTTTTGCTATACGCGGCATCGCAGTTTCTGAAACATACAAACTCTATTATCTGTCCATGCCGCAAACTTTCATTCGGAACTCGCTTTCTTGCTTAAAATGTTTTTTGATGTAGCCAATATCTAAAATTGGTAACCGCCTTTTGTATGACTTTGATTTTCATCTTTTTCTTTACAACGCTAATGTCTCTACGCTCAATGCATATCTTCAGATTTTATCGGCGCGAAAAGACATCTAGACAATTCGCCCTCACAACATCTCTCGTATGCTGTGCATTGTCAATTTTTTCTGATTTTGCGTCAAGGTTGCGTCTATCTTGTTCACCCAATAGTTTATGGCTTCGTACGAACGTTCAATGCGGTTTGCTATGTACTCAGTTACCGCCGTAGTCGCGCAAATTCCACGGCGTAGGAGCATTTTGCCCATAATCGACTGCACTGCTGCTTCATCCGGTTTGCGAATTTCGATTACGCTTGCTGTCGACATTCTCGATTTTATGTCGTCAAATTTCAAACTCCAGTTACGTGGTGAAATCTTTGCGGTCATAAGCAAATGTGCATTTTTTTCTTTTATCGTGTTGTACATATAGAGCAGCATCACGTCATCGCCCAATTCATCAACATCGTCCAGCACAAAGTATCGCTTGGTATTTTCGGTTGATGCGATATCGTACCACCTGTTGAAGATATCAGCGGCATTCACAAATTCTGCCCCCATTCGTGAAGCCCATACGTGCGCTAGATGCGTCTTCCCTGCTCCCTTCTCTCCGGTCAAACAAACGAAATTATCGCGAACCTTGAACGGCCACTTTTCAAGCCACTTCACAGCGTACTCGTTGCACTCGCTTATAACGAAGTTATCCTCGTCCTGGGGAAATACCCAAGAGAGAGGGAGCGAAAGTTGCTTCATCGCAGGCATAACCCCATTTTCCCCTGTATCAGCCAATTTTTGTAATATGCCTTAGTGAAGCCAAGCACGCCCAAGGTGAAATCACACGACACAACAGCACCGCCCAGGATTGTACCGAGCACAAGCACAACAGAACAAGGCAAAATTACCTTGTTGCGTCCAACGTCGAAAAAATCCAACAAAGAAACAAAACTTATGGAACGCTCACGACCATTCCGTCCAAAATGTCTGAAACTTTAACCTGACACGCCAGTCTGGAGTTTACCTTACCATTCGGAAGTATCTCCAACAAGTCCTGCTCTTCATTCGTTGGAACGGGTAGTTTATCAACAAATGCCTGATCTATGAAAACATGGCACGAACCGCAAACACCCGCACCACCACAGCCACCGAAAATGGAAACGCCCGACCGCTCAGCAACTTCCAAGAGCGTCTCGCCATTCTTCGCCTCAACCGTGGTATCACCAGCGTTTGTTCTAAAAATTATCTTTGCCATATTTGCCTCGTTTTGAAAATCAATCTCTGGACAACTTTGCTATGACGAAATCGAGATCTGCCTCTGAGCACAATCCCAAAACAGCCGGACTACGTGGAGTCAAATTCGCGTAATTCTTGTGTGTCTTATTCTTAATCGACCGTACTGTAGCTCGAGTTGTGCCGACCAAGTTACATATGTCCGATTCCGGAAGCTCCGGGTAGTACTTCACAAGCCAAGCGATAGCGTCAGGCTTGTCTTGCCGTTTAGCCTTGGAAGTATACCTTTTTGACGATTTTTTCTCTTCAAAATACTGCGACTTTTTCAACTGAAGAGTAGCCGAAGCGTCAGCCTCACAACGGCGAATTTCATCGGCTGTAAGCTGCGACGATATAATGGGATCAAACCCACTCATCTTGCCATCCAGATCGCCGTTCGCCATAGACTCGATCTCTAGGATATGCAGCCCGCAAAAATCGGCTATCTGAGAAAACGTAAGCGATGTATTCTCAACGAGCCATAACGCAGTAGCCTTCGGCATCAATGGCAAATCCATACCACACGCAAACAACACAACCTACACCCGGCAGTCTACCACATCGTCCGCTGAGGGAGCAACCGAGAGGTAGGCTCTCACCGTTTTTTAGGCGAAACGAGCACGGCTTCTTCCTCTGCGACGACTTCCTCATTATCTCTGTAAAGTTCGTCAAGCATAGCGTTGAAATCCGAGGCTGTTTCCGTAACCAACACCTCGTTTTCCTCCTGTACCACTTTATCCAGCATCTCAGATTTACTCACCTGCTCAAGCAAGCTTTGCTTTGCGGTCTTGCCTTTTGACTTTTGCAACGACTGCTTTTGCGGCGATGCAGTGTAACCCTTCAGGTACTTGTCCATAAGTTGTGCTGCATACAAGTCTCGTTCCTTCGCGGACTTACCCCCCATTACTACGGTAAAAATCCGCCTAGCCCGCCCAAGCTTGTCGTACCTATTGGCAGTAACTAATAGATTAAATCCCGACGCGCAGATGTATCCTGTTTTCGCTCCATCAGCCCCTTTGTACCAGTGCAAAATCTTGCAATGTGTTTTATGAGTGTTTTTCCCGAACACAAATTTTTTCTCTGAGAAAAAATGCCAATACTGCGGAAAATCTCGAAATATCGCCATGCCGAGCTTAGCCAAATCCCTGGCGCTACTCACCTGGCGCGTATCAGGAACCCCTGATGGATTTGCAAAATGGGTATTACGCATACCAAGCTGCCTGCCCTTTTTGTTCATCATTTTGCAAAACTTTGCTACACTCCCAGCCACACCTTCGGCAGCTACCACGGCAACGTCGTTCGCAGATTTCACAAGTAAGGCCTTTATGATATCCGAGACTTTCATCTTCTGCCCGACCTTTACCCCAAGCTTTGACGGAATTTGTTGCGAAGCTAATTTCGAAACTCGGAATTCCGTATTCATCGTTATATGCTTTTTCTTAATAGCTTCGAAAAGCAAGTATACCGTCATAACCTTCGTTATGGAAGCGGGGTACCGTTTGGCATCCGGATGATCGGCAAAAAGAACGTGTCGTCCATTCGTGTAATCTATGACAATCGCGGATTTCTTGGGCGCCGCAGCCGTACTTGTTTGGACTTCGCCCACGTCCACGACAAAAAGAAAAACAGCAAACAAACGAAATAAAAAACCGCAGACACTCCCCATCAGAAACACAAGCTCATCGGTTGATGTCTTAATTATATCATAAATTCACGCCGCCGCGAAACTGTTTAACACTTTCCCAGATGTTCTATGGAAAATCCCGCGTGCGTATCAACGGTAACGGGCAAACACAGGCTTTTCAACAAATGCCAATTTGAACTAGATAGACCACAGGGAATGAACTCGCAGGCATTCTGCATAATTAGCATAAATAAAAAATTACAAAGTGATTTGCGAAGACATTACAATGAACACGACTGTTGAGATTTTATTTGCAGTATAAAAATATAATTATCTCGCATTTTAATGCATCTTATGTAAAAAATTTAAAAAATCTTTAGGGAATATAATAAAAAATGTTGTATTCGAACTAGATGAATTCGTGGAATAAGAGATAGCGAAGTAGTTGATAAAACGCTGCTTTTTGGCTCCCCAGAAAGGAATGGAAATGCCTTGTAATCGTCATAGGAAGTTGTCCAAAGGAGACGCCACTACCTGTAATTTAAGGCAAGATACTGAAGTACCGACGAATGGAGTGTGTATACCTTAGGACGATTTTGGACGGGGGCAATCGATCAAAATTACCATAGCCGAAAAGAATTTGTTAGGAGCAAAAGCCACGTAAATAATACTGAATGTTTTTGGAGTTTTACAAAGAGAAGATTAGCGAAGTTAACGAATTATCAGGCAAACCTTCCATCCTGTTTCTAAAAATCTATAGTTAAACACTTGTTTACGGACACTTCGTTCAGGGGGATACGATCACCACAAGAACGATTTCAGCGCAAACATACACCCCTCCCTCCAAAGAACAGCTACTCCTTAAAAGAGAGAAAGGTAATAAAAGAGCCGTGCCCCCTACCCTCTCCCGCACATTTGCTTTGCCATTTCCGCGATCTTGTGGGCATTCGGTAGTGCCAGCTGTTCGAGTTTGCCTGAATAAGGCATTGGCACATCGGCAGTTGCGATACGACGCGGCTCGCAGTCGAGGTAATCAAATGCATTCTCCACGACAAGCGAAATTATCTCCGAACCTATACCGCAGGACATCCATCCTTCCTCGACATTCAGTATGCGGTTCGTCTTCCTTACGGATGCAACAACCGCATCAACGTCCAGAGGACGAAGACTGATTAGATTGATTACTTCTGCGGAAATTCCGCACTCATCTTGCAGTATTTTCGCAGCCTCAAGCGCGTAATCGACCGAGATAGAAAACGCGGTAATCGTTACGTCGCAACCCTCTCTCATTACAATCGCTCTATCCAGAGGCAGCAGTTCATTTATGCCATCCGGTATATCAAAGCTTTTGCCGTACAGCATTTCATGCTCAAGAAAGACAACCGGATTGTCATCTCGTATGGCAGACTTGAGCAATCCCTTAGCTTCCGCTGCTGTATACGGAGCGACGACTTTCAATCCCGGGCAATGAGCATACCAACTTGCAAAACATTGAGAGTGCTGAGCAGCAACTTTACGTGGAACACTGTTTGGCCCTCGAAACACAATGGGGCAGTTGATCTGTCCACCTGACATATACAGCGTCTTTGCGGCTGAGTTTATTATATGATCAATTGCTTGCATTGCGAAGTTGAAAGTCATAAATTCGACAATCGGACGCAATCCCATCATGGCCGAACCAACACCTATGCCAGCGAAACCCATCTCGGTTATTGGTGTATCTATAACGCGCTCTTCTCCGAAGTCAGCCAATAGCCCCTGGCTGACCTTGTATGCACCGTTGTAGTAAGCAACCTCCTCACCGATCAGGAAAACATCCTTGTTCAGACGCATTTCCTCCGCCATAGCATCTCGAAGAGCTGCTCTCACAGTTGTGTTGCTCATAGTACCACGTCCGTTTCAAGTTCACGATCGTCAGGAAATGGAGCATCGATAGCAAACTTTGCAGCATCTTCGACAATGTCTGCAACCTCTTCCTCTATCTTGTCGAGCATTTCTATGTCTGCCAACTTCTCATTAACCAAATTGTTTTTAAAACGGACTATCGGATCACGCGTTTTCTTCACATTCTCGACCTCAGCGCGAGTTCTGTAGGTCGCTGGATCCGACATCGAATGTCCCCTATATCGATATGTATCGACATGCAATATGACAGGTTCGCTGCTGGTTCGTACCCGTTCTATAGCATCCCTTGACTTGGACAGTACGTCGAGCAAATCCATACCGTCGACGCAAATAGTCGGTATACCAAACGGGTCGCCGCGAGTTTTTAACGTCTTTCCAGAAACAGATCGGATTGCAGCAGTTCCCATAGCATAATGGTTATTTTCCAGGACGAAGAGAACCGGAAGTTTCCAGAGCGCAGCCATATTGAAAGCTTCATACACCTGTCCCTGATTCGCAGCACCATCCCCAAAAAACGTTGCCGAAATTCCTCCGTCTTTTTTGTATTTGTGAGCGAAAGCGAGCCCAGTTCCGATAGGTACTTGTGCACCAACTATTCCATTGCCTCCGAAGAAATTGTGCTCTCGACTATACATATGCATTGAGCCACCCTTTCCCTTTGAGCAACCTATAGCCTTTCCACAAAGCTCCGACATAACAGCATTTGGAGAAACGCCAAGGGTTAACATATGAGCATGGTCGCGATAGCTTGTGACGACGCTATCCTGTGCCAGCAGGTTGTGTACAACAGCGACTACCACCGCTTCTTGCCCGATATACAAATGACAAAATCCGGAAATATGCCCGAGGGTATAAAGCTCCGCCGCCTTCTCTTCAAATAGCCTGGCAAGCACCATCTTGCGATACAAACCCAACGCAACTTCCGCGCTCAATCCACCCACAGCAAGCAAAGCAACGTAAACCCCTACACGCAGCGATTGTAACGCATAGAACCCACAAGGGCAAACCCACGGAACTCACGAAGACGGTGCTTCCGATTTTCGATCCTTCTTTCCGACAACTAGACCATCCGAAGTGTCAATTGGGATCCCCGGTTCGTTCTTGTAGGTGTTGTTCAGTACATAACTTTTAACACTCCCAACAACTCCACAAGACTGAACCTGACGCAAAACGTCATCATAATCCCGCAAGTCTCTTGCAACAATGTACAGGATAAAATTCTCATTCCCTGATGTCGAAAAGCAAGCGCGAACACTTTTAACGGTGGCAATAGCAGCCGAGAACGCCGACACAGCTTCAGGGGACTGCGACGCAAGAGAAAGCAGATAGAGCGCACGAATATCAAACCCCATGACCTCCAAAGATACGTCAGCGTGGTACCCATGAACCACTCCCCGCTCTTCCATCAACCTCAAACGCCGAAGACACGGAGGCGCAGAAATCCCGGCTATCCTCGCCAAATCAACGTTCGTAATCCGACCGTTTTTCTGAAGATTGTCCAGGATCAACATATCAACACTATCTAGCTTCCACACGGCACAGGCAGAACAAGAATCCACTTCCAGTCTACAGGTACTAGGGCACTATTATATGCGAAAAGGACGATTATTTTGCTAATGAGAAGAGAAAAATGAGTTTCAGAGCCACGGTTGAGGAATTATTTTTCCCAAAGGGCTGCTCGCATTGTACCGATTTGCTCTTCCGCAGCCGTCAAGCCACGCTGCGCCTACGGCTTGCTTTCCGGGCTCCGCCCTTCAAGCTTGACTGCCGCTCGGCAAATCAGAAATTTTTCTTCGCCCCTTTTGGAAAAAAGAATAATAAGAGGATGAAACATCACCAGTTACGGTGAATGCACGAGAAATATGATGTAACAGGAACGCTTCAAGGCAAGGAGGTACATCTCCGAAGTGCATTGAAGCGCTGCCGTATAGATTTCAAATGATGATGAGATTTGCGAAAAAATAGTGATTTTAAATGTAAACTATGGCAATATATTTTGCAACCACCGCAGTACTTTTGTATTACATCTTTATTTTGGTTTAATTTTGGTTTAATTTTGGTTTAATTTTGGTTTAATGTGGATAATTTAAAAAGATATCGACCAACGCGTTCGCAAAAACAAACATATCAAAAAATCGCTATAGAATACGTATTGTTGATATTTTTCATGCAATTACAGGGTATTGTTGGAAGCTTATATCTTTAATTCATATTCATAATTCTATAAAATCAAATTCGCTCAAACACTTGTATTTTTATATATTTTCTTAGCTTCTATTTTTAATAATGTTACTTAAAAGTCATTTAAAAATCATTTTCTTCAATCTTATTTAATGACCTTCGTAATTTTTACTATACCAAAAAAACACTCAAGCTCTCCTCTTGTCCCAATCTGTTTTTATACGCGTGCACCGTTTACATCTTCACGATATTCTGTGCCCCCTAACTTTGTCGAATTCTTCGGCAATTTTCTCGTACTTTTTGCCCTCCCTTCTTGGAAGAATTCGCTCATTATCTTCGTTGTGCACCGAAAGCCACAGTCTTTGGAGCGCATCCTTGAAATCGTCCGCCTTTTCAAGATATATCTATATCTCTCGCATTCAGCACCTTAGGTTTGCCAGCGAAGACGCACTGAATTTTCGCTCCCAGCTTCGCGGCTATATACCAATCTCCGCAGATCATCTCCGTTGTCCGAAGGGGAGAATTTGCGGTATCATTTGTGGCACCGGGAGCGAGGCGAAAACGTATGGTAAAGCAAGAAATAACCGTTGGCATTTTGGGAGCTGGGGCGTTTGGAACCGCACTGGCGATGGCCTTTTCCCGAGATGCGAGGTTTGAGGTTACGCTCTTTTCCTGCTTCGATGAGCACGTTTCCAGTATGCGACAGTCGCTTGTAAACGAGTTCTTTCCCAATTTTGAGATATCCAGGAACGTGGAGATAGAGACGACCAAGGCTCTTGCGTCGCGTCGTTTCGATTATCTACTTTGGACTTTTCCGGTCGCTCCGACGCTAGAAATTTTAGCAGGGATAGCTCGAAATATAGATGGGAGCGATGTAATCATATGTTCGAAAGGGTTGCTTCGAAATGCCGAGTTTTTATACGACGCATTTGAGCGTGTGCTTCCGCACTCTCGCGTGGGATATCTTGCTGGAGCAAACTTCGCGCACGAACTGGCAGCTGGAAAAATCGCCGCTGCCGATGTTGCGGCTAGGGACATATCGGTTGCTCGGGATTTCGCAAGTGTATTATCGATAGACGCGCTACGCCTATACCCGACAGAGGATGTCATCGGAGCGCAAATTTGTGGAGCCGTGAAGAACATAATCGCCATAGCAGCTGGCATTGCACAAGGGTTGAACTCGGGGCAGAACGCGCATGCGGCACTTATCACAAAGGGACTTTCCGAAATGCGGGAACTAGGCATAAAACTCGGTGGCAAAGCGGAGACGTTTCTCGGTATATGCGGAATTGGCGATTTGATTTTGACCGCTTCGAGTGAGCATTCTCGAAATATGTCGCTGGGTATTCATATAGCAAAGCAACATACCTGCGATAAAGGCTCGCAGGAAAATGGAACCTGCGAGGGACGAGATACGGTTGTGCAGGTAGTCGAGTTAGCGCGACGCAATAATGTGCGGCTTCCGATTTGCGAAACTGTTTTTGGGATACTTTTCCGCAAACTTCCTGCAACTGCAATAATCAATGTCATCAGATAGCTTGCCTCATATATCGAAGCTCGAGCGTGTGCTCACGCTGACGGAGCTCGTCAAGAAGTATTGCGGGGAAGCTGATGCGCTCAGCTGCGTGAAGTTAGCGAAGGATCTCGCGCGGGTTATCGATGAGTTGCGATTTGCGAAAATCGATTTGCGAAGTCTGAGCTCCGAGTTTTTCAACTTCTTTCCGGAGCACTGGAAGAAGCGTACACAATTCTTGCTCATCGTAACCAAGTACTGGTCTGAGATACTGAAGGAAAAAGGCAAGCAAGATGTTGAAGAAAGCAGATGTGTGCCGCTTGTAAATTTGGCTGAATACCCAGCCATTTCTCCAGAGCAGATATCTCTCCTTAAGCTCATCGAGGCGGAAGATGTCTACGATGAAATCAACCGCATTATTGCTGTAATCAAAGAACATGCGGGGGCAAAACTTGCCATTGTTTCGCCGAATTTGAATTTTGCAAAATACCTGGCATATCGCCTGCAATTCGAAGGCCTTGAGTACGTCTCACTAGTAGCGAACGAGGTGGTACCAGAAGGGTTCAGGGAAGAAGTCAGAACGAATTTTCAGAACGAACCTGAGCAAAATTTAGCGCGGTTGATTGACGAGCTTTCTGATTTGGCTGAGTGCGAAAAACCGTCAGCCGACGTATCCATTTGTGGTATACACGATCTACCAAACCTTGACTTCGACATAACGGTATATACCGGACTTAACGAGGCATATTGGCGTCCGAGGGAAAACGGGTATTTCTGGCTTCACAACTCGCTTCGCAAGAAACTGAATTTTGAGCAGAAGCCTGAATTCATCGAGAGCCTGTTTCATTTTGGAATTTCACGAAGCATTGCAAAAAGTTCCGTTGCCTACCTATCGAGAGCAAAAAAATGCAATGGAGAAAGCGCGCAGAAGAGCGCCATACTGGCAAAACTCGAGGCAAGAGCAAAAAAAGCGGGGTATCCGATCCGCGCTTTGCCTATGCAAACATCGCCGATCGGTAACATTAATTTGTCGGAGGCTCGGATCAGCCGTAGCTCGTTCAAGCTACCGTCGAGTATGAATTCAAGGGAGATAGAGGAGCTGCTGAGCGATCCGTACGCTTTTTATGCGCATAATGTCCTTGGTTTGACCTCGCCTGTTTTTGATACAAAGCTGCGCGATATTAAGAGGGCGTTTAGAGGTATTGTGAAGGCTTATTTCAGTGGTGGAGCAGGTATTGATGGCTGGCTGGAAGTCATCAAGCAAATAGATTTTTTCGCCTACAAAAAGGCTCAACGACTGCTCGGATTTCTTCAAAATTGTTCGACGTCCGAAAATGCGAAAAATAACCTACGGGGACAGATCGCACTTCCAGATCTTGGACTTGAGATAACCACCAGCTGCGACAGGATTGAAGAAGGAGATGACGGGCTGGTGCTCATATCTTATGGGACGTCGTCCGCCGTATCCCTAAAGGATTTGGAGGAGAGCAAAGCCTCGTTACTGACCGCCTGCTTGATTGCAGAGAGAGGCGGCTTTGCCGAAATTCGTTCACCAATACGTAAAATTCAGGTGTGGAACTTGATGGATGGAAAAGGTGATTTCAAAGGTAACGAATTTAATATCTCTGAGGGGCTCATACAGGATTTCGAGAAGAAGTTGAAAGACACTTTATCGGGATACTCTACCCAGACAGACGACATAGGAGAAATTGAACTTCCCTCTTCTCCCCAAAAATCTAGTAAATATAAACACTTCAAACGAAAATGATGAAAGAAACAAATAACATATCAAATTTTAGGCGAGCAATTTGTGGCACGCTTGAAAGACGGGTTACAGCCTCCCCTAAAACTCAGAAACCCTAGAGTTGTTCTGCTTACGGTGTACCTCTCTCCATTTTATTTCAAAAATGTAGAAATGATAAAAACCCTCGCCTTTGAGTTGAGTAAGTATTTTGATTGATGCTAGACACGTAGAAAAAAGCTTGTATAGTGTATACGATATAGAACATCCATAACATCCGCAAATTATAAGCGTAGGATGCTGTATGATTGGAGGCGTGTGCAACCGACTGCATATACGCAACAATTGGAAGTATAAGGCACGAATCCGTACATATGCTGATTTCTGTGTCCTACATCCCACACTATCGAAAATCGTACAGTGTATAAAATGGAAAAGTAGTTGAAAACTGCAGGGAAATTTCAGAAGTTAAAAAAAGATACGGTGGACAACATCTGTGAGCAAAATGACATTTTAGAACAATGTCCAGGAAGATAAATATAAAGTGCAAAAAGAATACCTTTAAAATACCCTGCTTTTAAAGTTTATTTTTTATTCCACTTTTTAAGCGTACCTCAGACCCACCGGCTTCAAATCGGCAGATTGCCTACTCGTCGACGAAATGTGGCTCTCGATTAGCCTATCGAAGATAGAGGTTAGGAAAGTCCGTGAAGTAACGGTAGTTTGGGTGCTCCGTTCATACTGACAGATTTTTTATGCATGTGTATTAAATATAGTTTTTGAGTGATGTCATAAAAATTGAGAAATTAAGTTCAGATCTTGACACTCTTTATGGTTGAGTGCTAGAGTGAGAGTGCTTCCCATCCTGGGAGGCTTTATTTATAAAATTTGACCACGGAACGTATCTTCAGGTACGTTCTTTTTTTGCTTGCATACCTGCTCTAACAAAAATACAGGATC
The DNA here is from genome assembly GCA_017471265.1 of Alphaproteobacteria bacterium. Classification (GTDB taxonomy): domain Bacteria; phylum Pseudomonadota; class Alphaproteobacteria; order RUG11792; family RUG11792; genus RGIG4847. The sequence continues at coordinate 516 of JAFUUW010000067.1, read as the reverse complement.
CTATAGCGATTTCTGATACGCCAAACAGATGCGCTAGCGAAAGCATTCCCAAAATTTGCTCAGTACACAACGAAATATCGATAAATCTGGATACATAGGTTCGGGGCAATCTCTGCAACCGTCGATGTTATAATCTTGGCGTTTTGTGGTGTGGTTCGATATCATGGACATTTCATCTGAAATTTTGTCAACTACGCTTGGTATTCGAGGTTGTCCGGATTTTGTAGCTGCACGGCTGTCGATTAACTCGCGGGATATAACTGGCGGAGAGCTATTCGTTGCCATCAACCGTGGACACGAGTTTGTCGCGGAGGCACTGGGGCATGGTGCAGTAGCTGCCATTATCGATGACCCAAAATACAGCGTGCCTGGCAAAACCATACTGGTGGAAAACACAACCGGGGCGCTAAAAGCTATTGGACGATGTGTAAAAGACAAAATATGCCTGAAAAAAGTCGTGGGTATAACTGGCAGTGTTGGAAAGACGACGACGCGCTCTTGGTTAACGACGGTTTT
>JAFUUW010000066.1 GCA_017471265.1 Alphaproteobacteria bacterium | reverse complement strand
TTGACGATATTGTAAACACAAACATTTTCAAGGAGACGATATACGTTAACTCTCAGAAGGAGCTTGAGAAAAATATCAACAACGAAACTGCGTTCATTGGCATATCACTTCCAGCAGATTTTTCGAAGAGTATTGATCTTGGCAGAAAGGCTGATGTGTTGGTTATAACCGATGGGCGGCGAACGAATGGTGCAACCATTGTTTACGGATATCTTTCTCAGATTTTGGCGAAATTTCAAGCTAAGCTCTCGCCGAGTGTTGCTGCCAAAGTACCGTCCGTAACTGTCCGCACTTGGTACAACCCGAACAAGGATCAGAAGTGGTTTTCTATAACCAACTTGGTTTGTATGATCATAGTCAGTCAGGCTATTGCGTTGACAGCTCTTGCAATAGCGCGGGAGAAGGAGCAGGGGACGTTTGACCAGCTGCTGGTGTCTCCAATCAAGCCTCTTGGGATACTTGTGGGAAAAGCACTGCCCAGTATGATCATCAGTCTTTTTATGGGTGCTTGTATTATGTTTCTCGGAAGCTGGATGTACGGTGTGCCTATTAACGGTAGTTTGCTACTGATGCTGATCGCTATGACTGCGTATGTGTTTTCTGTTGTGGGGATAGGAATTTGTATTGCCGCTTTTTCAAATACGCAGCAGCAGGCTATGCTCGGGACGTTCATTGTGCAAATCCCGATGGCATCGCTCTCGGGGTTGATGTCGCCTGTCGAAAGTATCGAAAATCCGGTTATGAAAGCGTTCACAAAAGTGAACCCGATGGTATACGGAAACACATTGACGAGAGGCATAATGATAAAGGATATGTCGCTTATGGGAGCTCTTGAGAGCATTGTTCCAATACTACTGATAGGACTTGCGGTAACGGCAATAGCCTGTTTCGTTTTCACGAAGAAGCATCGTATAAAAGTGTTCTAAGCAATGGCAAAGCGGACAAGAAAAAGGAACAACGTTAATCGCAAATTCCGCGATGAAGTATTTGGACTTGTCCTGATTGCGTTTGCGCTTGTTTTGGTAGTTTCGCTGATATTCCACTATGCAACCGATAATTCACTGACGACTGCATCCGCTGAACCTACTAAAAATCTTTTAGGAACACTTGGAGCTTATTTTTCAGATATCTTTACTCAAGCATTTGGACTATTCTCGTATTTCATATCACTACTTTGCTTAGTTTGGGGCATAAATTTCGTGAGTGGAAAGATACATTATATAAAGCGTAAGTTTCTGACTTTCTCAGTTTTCCTGTTGTTGGGAAGTTTGTCATTCAATATAGCATCGACATATCCGTTTTTTGAAAAACTGATCAGCAAAATCGGCATAGATTATTATGCCGGAGGATTTGTTGGATATGTGTTTTCCAAATTGGTTTTTATAGATCTTCTGGAGCAATCTACTTCTGCCTGTCGCTGGGTTTTCTGGGGATTGTTCGTAATGTGGCTTTTCGTAGCAAAGCGCGCTCTGTTCGTCGAGTTTGACTTCGTATTCAATAACCTTCCTGCAATTTTTAAAGCGTTACGTTCGGTTGTGAAACTCAAACGTAAAAAGCCCGACAAACCAGATGCTGTCTGGGATACGCAAACTGAAGATACCTCGCCTGAAATCGGAGAGGCTTTGCAACAAGACGAGGTGGACAGTACCGCAAATGAAATGGATATATCGAATTTTGTTATGGGAAATGGGACGTATGTTTTGCCAAGTGTCGATTTGTTGGATAAGCATTCCGAGAAGGAGGTATCACAGGACGAAGGGAAGATAGCCGTAATGTCCGCAGAACTCTTGAATGTTCTTGAGGAATTCGGCGTGCAAGGGGAGATATTGAATGTCCGCCAAGGACCTGTTGTTACTATGTTTGAGTTTCGTCCTGCACCGGGCATCAAAACTTCGCGGGTAATAAGCCTAAGCGACGATATCGCACGTTCAATGAGCGCCATATCAGCTAGAATTTCGAATATACCGGGACAAAATGCAATAGGTATCGAACTGCCAAACAAAAATCGACACACGGTGTATCTGAAAGAATTGCTCAATTCGGAAGCGTTCTATCGTATGTCGACTGGAATACCGATCATCTTGGGCAAGGATATAAGCGGCAACCCTGTGATGGCTGATTTGGCAAAGATGCCTCACCTGCTTGTTGCAGGGACGACCGGTTCGGGAAAGTCCGTCTCTATCAACGATATGATTCTTTCGATCTTATTCAAGTTTTCACCGAAGGATTGCAAGCTCATAATGATCGACCCAAAGATGCTTGAGCTATCGGTTTATGACGAAATACCGCATCTTCTCACACCAGTTGTTACGGATCCGAAGAAGGCAGTCTTCGCGCTTAAGTGGGCGGTTACTGAGATGGAGAGCCGTTATCGACAGATGTCTAAGCTTGGCGTACGCAATATCGATGGATTTAACAAGAAGCTTACGGATTCGAAGGAAAGCGGAGACCTGATGGTACGTAAAGTTCAGACCGGGTTCGATCAAGAAACCGGACGACCTATATTTGAGACACAGCAAATTGAATTTGAGCCGCTGCCGTATATCGTTATCATAGTTGACGAAATGGCGGATCTTATGTTGGTCGCCGGCAAAGAAGTTGAAGCCGCGATACAGCGTCTCGCTCAGATGGCGAGAGCCGCAGGTATACATCTGATTATGGCAACGCAAAGACCTTCTGTTGATGTCATTACCGGTACCATAAAGGCGAACTTTCCGACGCGTATCAGTTTTCAGGTTACATCGAAGATCGATAGCCGAACCATTCTTGGTGAGCAGGGGGCAGAGCAGCTGCTGGGACAAGGCGACATGCTGTATATGTCAGGAGCTGGGCGCATACTGCGTGTACATGGGCCATTCGTTAAAGACAGTGAAGTTGAACGCATTGTTTCGTACGTTAAAGGACAAGGCGAGCCAGAATACGTCGATGTGGTAAGCGACCAATTTGGCGACGATTTCGGTTCGTCAGGGGAAGGCGGAGATGGCGACGATATGTATCGGAAAGCCGTCGAAATAGTCGTCAACGACAAGAAGTGCTCAATCAGTTATATACAGAGGAAACTGCAGATAGGCTATAACCGTGCAGCAAGGATAGTCGAGGAGATGGAAGAAAAAGGCGTCCTCTCAGCCCCAAACCATACCGGCAAACGGGAGATATTGATTTAATACAGTACAGCTTAATAATACGTGAACTTTGCAACTGTTGATGTGGGGGTTTGTTTGTAAAAAGACGATATGTTTGATTTTTCTTCAAACCGGAGATTATAAACATCTGGGACAATCGTTGGCACCTGCAATTATGCAGAACATACTAGTGCATAACCTAAGTGGTAAACACTTTAATCGCCGTGATGCTATTGAATTGGAAAAAATTCATTTAGTAATGATGATTTAGTTGAGGGGACAATGATTGTATTGCGATATTTAAGGCTGCTTGCAAAAAAATAAAGGGCAAATATAAATTACAAAATATTGGGTATAGTGAATGGCTTTTAGAAACAGACGCTGCGAAACCGTTTTCCAAGGTTGTTCGTATAGAAAAACGAGATATCATCATCAAATATAAGTTTGATAAAGAAATTGGTGCCGGCAAATATTCTGTATATGCGTATTATTATGACATTTATAGAAATTATGCTTTGATTTGTGGAGATAAATTTTTCGTGTAAAATTGGTAGAAGTAATGTAAAATCAATTGATCATATAACCAATCAAGCCAGAACTTCTTATCCAGAATTTCCACATTATGCACTGCTTATTCATTGCGAAAATGCTATCAATATGGAGAATGCCTTGCATAGTGTTTTGAAGTTAAGGGGGCGTTGGACGAAAAAAGCTCCGAGTAAGGAATGGTTTCGAACCAATGCAGAAGAGGTGGGAGTTATATAGTGCTATAAACAGATAAATATAGTAAAAACTAAAAATATACAAAAAATGTTTTTTTTAGAAATAATACAGCTTTTTTGTGCCCAATATCTCTTCCCCTGAAATACCAGTGAAGAGCCACTAAAAGACCCTGAGAGAGCTACTGTAATGCTACAGTCGCTCTCCTTGCTTGTATTTACGATAATATTTCCATCTTGGGTTATAAAATCTACGCTCTCCGTAATTGGTGGAGCAATGCTTTCAATATCGGTGGTATAGCGAAGACTGTTGTCCAACAGCAATTGCCTAAAAATGTACTCTGGCTTTGAGACGTGATGAAAAATAGCAGAAGGCAGGCAAATGCGAGCAGCAATCTCGTGTATTTCTCGGTGGTAATAGTATTTCCGACATAGAAGCCCAACGTTCCGTATGCCCCTATGACCAGATCTATTTTTGGGGCACCTGAGACAAGCGAGGTTATAAATATGGTGCAGGTCGATATAGTGAGGAAGAACAGGGATTGAAACTCCATGTTTCTGTCGAGCAAGAAACGCCTGTACAAGAACAGGCAAGTAATCGGGAATATCGGCGTAACCAAGATAGAGAAAGCATCGTGATAACCAGAGAGGTACAATCCCACTCCCGCGAAAATCAAAGACAGTACCAACAATGTGCGCGATATATAGCCTTTTGCGTTAACGACAAACCAGAGGTAGAACATCGTCGCAAAGTTCATATGCCCACTTGGGAAACCGAAATTCTTGGTCGGTGAAGCGATAGGCGCGGGAAGCCTGAAGACGTCCTTCAAAACGGTCTTGTACACCATAGCAAAAAGCAAAAGGAAAACCAGAGGAGCATAGTTGCGGCGTCCATCGTCCCGCGAAAATACGAAAAACAAGACGGCGATGAGCATAATAAGCCGATCGTTACTCAAAAGAAGCAGAAAATCGATCACCGAAAGCTCCAACGCAACACCCGCCCGGATTGTACCACTAAAATGCAACAAATCGGGTGGAGTGTTAACTTTTGCTGCACTTGGCTAGGCAGTATGTGGGGGGCATGGTAGGTCGTTTATTTTATGGGACGATCACATAATCGCTTCTTTTGTTAATTTGCCTTGAGCGTGTTACAGCGGCTCTACTTCCAAATCCGTCCAGTACACATTAGGAGATCAGTTAAACTGCTATAACGTAACGACCAGAACCGCCTCTCTACTTTTCGGCTAATTGCCGAGGTATTTTATCTTCAGGAGTTTTGGTGTTCACGTACCTAAAAAATGTGGGAATGCCAGCCCGGACGATTATGATATGCTGTTAGCCACTGATGAGTGTTTGTCAGCTCGATTGACGTCCCCTACTTTGTAAGGATATGGGGAATTGTTTTTTCCAAAAGGCGGGGCGCATTGTACTGATTTGCCTTTCCGCTAAGCCGTCAAGCCACGCTACGCCTTCGGCTTGCTTTTCGGGCTGCGCCCTCCAAGCTTGACTGCCGCTTGGCAAATCAGGATTTTCCAGCTGTTTTCTTTATCACCCAGCTTAAAAAACTTTATGCGACAATGCTGCCTGCTCGCAGCAGTGTACTACCCCCCTTTTTACAAATTTACATTTCTGCATTTACACGGGCTCAGAGTTTGGCGGATTTTCATCGTACTTTTAGCATTGCGAGACCGAGGATGCCGAGGACTATCGAGATTATCCAGAATCGGAAAACGACTGTTGCCTCTGACCAGCCTTTTTTCTCGAAGTGGTGGTGTATTGGTGCCATCAAAAATATGCGTTTTCCCGTCAATTTGAAATAGGCAACCTGGATCATAACCGACACAGTTTCCAGGACGAATATGCCCCCGATGAGGGCGTATGTGAATTCGTGTTTTGACAAAATCGATACGAACCCGAGGACACCGCCTATGGCGACGGAGCCGGTATCTCCCATAAATACTTTTGCAGGGGGAGCATTAAACCACATGAAGCCAAGACTAGCCCCAACTAGGGCGCTGAGGAATACACATATCTCCGACATCTCGGGAACGTATATGATGTGCAGGTATTCAGAGAAGACCGTGTTGCCGGCGAGGTACGAGATTATGGCAAGGCAAATTGAGGAAATTATTACCGGTCCCATAGCAAGACCGTCCAGACCATCAGTCAGATTGACGGCATTCGAGCTGCCGACTGTGATAAAGGCAGCCCAGAGCAGGAAGAAATATCCGAGCTCTACCTGAAGTTCCTTGAATATGGGAAGGTACACGCTGGTTGCTCCGTCGAAGGTATATAGTCTGATTGCGGTGTAACAGCATGCGATGGCGACGATTGTTTGCAACGTAAATTTCTTTTTTCCGGATATTCCATGGTAGTCATTTTTGTTGACTTTGCGGAAGTCATCGATAGCACCGATTGCACCAAACCCAACAAAGACCGCAAGGCAAATCCAGAGTTTTACATTTGCCAAATCGCCAAATAGTAGACTGCCTATGGTAACTGCGGAGATTATCAACAGCCCCCCCATCGTTGGCGTACCTTGTTTTTTTTCAATGTGTGATTGAGGTCCATCATCCCGTATAGGTTGTCCATTCTTTTGGTGTGCTTTCAGGAAATGGATGAAGCGCGAGCCGACAATCAGCACAAAAACGAACGACGTCAGGAAAGCGCAAATCGAACGAAACGTAACGTATTTAAAAACGTTCAGAAATGATAGGTTAGTGCCGAAAAATCCGTAGACTAGGTTGTAGAACATACGTAATCAAGAAAACGATCGAGCCCAACGCTCCGTGAGCCCTTCAACAAGACTATGTCGCCATTTTGAATTATTTTTAGCATTTTTTCTATAACAAAATCACTCATCTGGGCAAAGCATTCGACATTTTCGCAAACGCGCATCGTGTTCCATAGCGTTTCACTGCCTATGAAAAATACGTGCGCCAAGTTCATAGAACTCAGTTTTTCAGCAACTAATTGGTGGTAGTGCAGCTCGAAGTCTCCAAGTTCCCCCATTTGCCCTATCACGGCAATCTTCCGCGGGGCTTGTTTTGTGCTCAGATTATTGAGAGCGGCGAGCATAGCAGACGGACCGGCGTTGTAAGAATCGTCGATAACATCAAAGATCTTGCCGGCATACTTGCATTTCTTTATTGCTCCTCGCCCATCGAGCAATGACAGTTCTTTGAAGAAAGGCAGAAATACGCGGATGTCTAATTCCATAGCGTGGATAATTGCGACAACGCATGCCGTGATATATGCGAAATGCTTTCCAGTAAATGGGACTTCATATCGGAGAACGCCAGTGGGTGTGTGCAACTCCACGCACGGTGAATTCAGGAGAATGCAAAAGTCGCAATCCTGGGAAAATCCGACGGAAAAACACTGTAGTTGCTTTGATGTTGCGGCGAGTCGAATATCATCGGCGAATTCGCAATCGCCATCGAACACCAAGGCACCGCCTGGTCTTATTCCCTCAACTATGGAGATTTTTTCGTGAGCCAGCGCCTCTTTGCTACCGAAACGTCCGATGTGGGATTCATATATGTTCGTAATTACTCCAATGTCGGGTTCGAGGTATTGCGACAACTCGGCAATCTCTCCTGAATTGCTCGAGCCCATTTCGAATACGCCAAATTCGGTGCCTGGCTCAAGCAATGAAAGCGAAATTGGCAAACCATAGATCGTGTTGTAATTTCTTATGCTAGAGAATGTACGATATTCACGGCTCAAAACCGTCGTTAACCAAGAGCGCGTCGTCGTATTTCCAACACTGCCAGTTATACCCACGACTTTTTTCAGGCATATTTTGTCTTT
>JAFUUW010000065.1 GCA_017471265.1 Alphaproteobacteria bacterium | reverse complement strand
GCATTAGTCATCTTCTTTGCATTCATATCGCCTTCTCACACGCAAAACCTCAGCCTAAAAGTTGCTCCTCGATGCGCAATAGCTGGTTATATTTCGCAACACGCTCGCCACGTGCAGGGGCGCCTGTTTTGATGTATTTTGCTCCAACGGCGACGGCTAGATCGGATATGGTTGTATCCGTGGTTTCACCGGATCTGTGGGAAATCACGGTGTTATAACCATTTTCTTTTGCCAGCTGTATTGCATCCAGGGTCTCGGTTACCGTACCGATTTGGTTCAGCTTTATCAAGATAGCGTTGGTTGCTCCCAATTCAATGCCTTTTGCTAATCTTGCCGGATTGGTAACGTACAAATCATCACCGACGATCTGTATCTTGTCGCCGAGTTCTTTCGTCATCTTGACGAAACCGATCCAATCCTCCTCAGCCAATGGATCCTCGATGGATACGATAGGATACTGCTCGATCAAATCTTTGTAGAACCCAATCATCTCATTTGAATTTTTTGTACTGCCTTCAATGTGATACTTTCCATCTTTAAACAGTTCTGATGCTGCAACATCAAGAGCTATCTGGACATCGCTCCCCGGCTTATACCCTGCAAGCTCTATGGATTGCATAATCAAATCCAGGGCTTCCCTTGTTGAAGACAGATCCGGAGCAACTCCGCCTTCGTCTCCAACGTTTGAATTCAATCCTTTCGCTTTCAGAGACTTTTTCAAATTGTGGTAAATCGTTGCGCACATAACGACGTAATCCTTGAAGGATGCGTCTTCTGCTGGAACAATCATAAATTCCTGGACGTCTATCTTGTTGTCTGCATGCGCACCACCATTCAATATGTTCATCATAGGCTTTGGCAGTCGGCGGTTGGTTATGCCTCCAAGATAGCGGTATAGCGGCATCTGATAATACTCAGCCGCGGTTCGGCATACGGCCAAGCTAACGGACAAAATGGCATTTGCTCCGAGCTTTGCTTTGTTCGGCGTACCGTCCAATTCCAACATAATCTTGTCGACGATATGCTGGTTTGTCGTATCCTCACCAATCAGGCGCGGAGCTATCACGTCATTCACATTCGAAACGGCTTTGAGCACCCCTTTACCCACAAAGCGAGAGCCGCTGTCCCGAAGCTCTATAGCTTCAAAAGAACCAGTAGACGCCCCTGAAGGAACGGAGGCAATCCCGACAACACCAGATTCCAAGATAACTTCAGTCTCAACGGTCGGATACCCACGAGAGTCCAAAATCTCCCTAGCACGCACACTCTTTATGATGGACATATCGATCTGCAAAAAAACGCCTGACACCACGTCAGTTTAGCCCTTCCATCACAGAAAGCAACTGCGACCAGGAGCGTTGCCATCCATGCGTTATAGTCTCTCTATCCTTGATTTTCCGGTCTGTTTATGTTAATAGTTTCTTAACGGTTTGTTGGTTTGGGAAATTTTTTATGGCATCCCAGAAGGATTTTAAAGTTGGCTCTTGGGTGGTGTATCCTTCGCACGGTGTGGGGAAACTTAACGATATCGAGAAAATTATAGTTGACGGGATGACACTGGAGTTTTTCGTTATTACGTTTGAAAAAAGCCGCCTAACGTTGAAACTTCCGGTGAAAAAAGCTGTAGATGCGGGACTGCGTAAAATTTCATCAAAGGAAGGACTAAAGGAGATTTTTGATTCGCTGCTCAAGAAGAGCAAGAAACGTAAAACTATGTGGAGCAAGCGTGCACAAGAATACGAGGCAAAGATTAACTCTGGCAATCCGATTTCTATAGCCGAGGTGCTACGTGAACTCTACAAAGAGGATGGAGAGAATTCGCAATCTTTCAGCGAGCGACAGGTGTACCAGCAGGCAATGGAACGGCTGGCTTGCGAGGTTTCTGTCGTGGAGACTATAGACGAAGCCGAGGCTGTAAAGCGGATCGAAACGGTTCTCCGAGCAGCATAATTTTGTGGAACCTTCCAGAGAGAACGTACAAATGCGTTTGGTGTGTGGCGTTTTCTGGTGGGGAACAATGTCGGCGTGGATGACTTTGATCTGCAGTTTTTGCGTTTGATTGGACGAATTCGCGTTGAATAACAAACCGAGAAATTAGCTCGGGGCTCTCAACCGAGGTCAAGTCTTGTAGTAGGGGGTTCCGAAAGTACCGTTGAAGAGCGATGCCGAGGTGCTGCCACGGGACTGTACGAGGGGGGCATCTTTGAAGAAGATTTTTGGGACACATCGTGAGTAGTCCAATGCAGTGGATACTTTCAAAATACAAAATATATGGGGGCTTATAGGTATGAATTATATTTTTTAATGTGGTGTAAAGTTATAAAAGCCGATTGAAAGCGATGGAACTTTTGCATTTTTACGTCGGGCACTGAGCGAGATCTCTTCACTCAGTGGCAGGGGGCATATCTCTTTGATGTATCAAAAATATGATTGCATTGCATATTTCACTTTCGGATGGTGTTCGAGAAGAGGAAATCTCGCAGAATGCAAGCTTTTGACGAGAGCAGGATGTACTGAAGTCGATTAACATATTCGCCAAATAACAGAGTGGAAATTGCAACATAGCTCATATACTTGCCAGTTTTCGAAATGCATAGTATCCCCAAGAAACGATTTTCAATCCGCATACGCGAAAATTTTCCCTAATATGAAAACTCCTCAAGCGTCGCTATGAACGGGCTTGTATGCCAATCAGGAATCAAATCTTCTGTGCGAATATAGTTTTTTGAAACTCAATGAAAATTAGCGAATATATAAATATGATTACGGAGTGAATGCTTAAGGAATATACTATCCAAAATTCGTTTTCGAGCGCCTCTAAGGCACGTAACTTATGCGCCTTCGTAGGCTGCGATTTCCGCTATCTTCCTGGCTATTGGTTTATAGAATTTTGCCAAATTCCTTCTCGCCGTATCTGAAATGCACTGCAAAATCTTTTTAGCTCCGGCAGTCTGCAAGATTGCATCAGCGTTTCGGATGGTATCGCCTGTATCGACTATATCGTCAACTATCAGGCACCGTTTCCCTCTGGCAGCCTGGATGTTTTCCGTTGTTCCGCTTTTCTTGTCTATCGTGATTAACTCGGTACCGAGATACGTAGCAAATGCTCTAGCGCGTGGGATTGCGCCCGCGTCTGGAGCAGCGACAACGCATCCTTCTTCACGGAATTCCTCGCCAAATAGCTCGTGTGGAAGTATGTTAATTATGCCAGGCGTTTCCTTGTGTACATCGATTGTTATGATCTTTCTGACATTCAGATGTCTCAGAATGCTCACGACAGTGGCGAATGAAGCTGAACTATCCTGGCGAGAATATGGGATATACGGAATAAAAACGTCCAAGATTTTGCTCGTGATATTGCCTATCTCAAGAATGAGCAGTGCCAAAAGCTCGTTTATGTTAGATAACTGCGGGGCAATAAGTAGGGCAGGAGGGTGGCTCACCACTACTGGCGTTATGCGAAATTCACTATTGGGAAATTGCGTATACTCAATGCATACGGCGGTGCTCGAAAGCTCACCCGCCAGTAACCGCGCGAACTCAGCTGTAGAACGATCGTGAACGATAACCATTCCCCCTCCCAAAGTGAGGATAGCATGGAGATACGTTATTTTGGGGTTATATGGGTATATTCTCGGGAGAGAATGGTAGCAGTTGTTGAATTGAGTGCATTATCCAAATGGCGAGCCAGTGTGGGGCGTGGAGAAAAGTGGATGTGTATCAGGCAGGGAATACCCTGGGACTGTTATGACAGGAGGTGTCAAGCTTTTTTAGGAAAAATAAAACAACCCTTTTCTTTAGCGGGAGAAAATAGCGTAAAAATTTCTTTATGAAAAAGATGCTTGCGAGAATAACAGCAGACAGCATCACGCCTACCCTCGCTATTCTTACAGCAGGCTAAAGCTTCTTCATAGAGAGTGTGAATACCTAAAACGCAGAAAGTATACGTATTAAGCCGTCTTTTTCAAGATTTACAGCAGGAAAAATTTCATCAAAATCCCATTCCTTTGCCTCAGCAAAAGTTTTTCTTCACTATACTTTTTAAAATTTCATTAGCAATTTCCGCATTGGAATTATTTTTCCCAAAGGGCGGTGCGCATTGTACTGATTTGCTTGTCGCTTGCCGTCAAGCCACGCTGCGCCTGCGGCTTGCTTTTCGGGCTTCGCCCTCCAAGCTTGACTGCAGCTCGGCAAATCAGGAATTTTTCTTCGCCCCTTTTGGAAAAAAGAATAATTCATAGTTACTTAATCGGACTACTATACAGCTACCGTCTTTTTAAGCTTGTACAAATCTGCTTGTTGTACATCGCGTATGCCCTTCTATCACGCATTGCCCCAATCCTAATCTCTCTCTTTTCCATTTTTTGACGACGGTATTTGATATCTAAGGGAGAAGCTCGGTAGCTAGAAAGCGAATGAATTAAGGACTTTAAGACAATGTACTTTATACTGATCAAAAGAATATAAATAATTAAAATTATGCGGGAAGATGAAGCATATTGTTAGGAGTTTTTTTAAAAAGTAAATGCGTGGCGGCGTTACTACTCTTCCTCCCTCTCCGTGATGTCGCTTTGCGCGAGGAAGTTTGGTGGCGGGTAGGGCGGGGTGTATAATGGGATAGGTCGTTGTTGTGCCGCTGTGTCGTGTCTTTAATTTCTCCGAAAGTATCAGTGTTGATGCCGATTTACCGGACGAAGGAAAAGCATTTGCGCGCTACGATAGAGAGTGTGCTCGGACAGACATTTACGGATTTCGAGTTCTTGATATTGGACGATTGCCCCGAGGATGACCGGGAGTGCGTGGTGGGGGCATACAGCGATGGGCGCATCAGGTACTTTCGAAACGACCACAATATGGGGATTACCCCGTCGCGTAACAAATTGATAGATCTTGCCGATGGTGAGTATTTGGCTGTTGTCGATCACGATGATATTTCGGCACCGGATCGGTTTGCGAAAGAGGTACAGTACCTGGATGAACACCCAAGTGTCGGTGTTGTGTCTTCGTGGTACGAAATCTTTCCGGTACGCAAAGTTATAAGGCGCTTCTCCGACGACCATAATATAAAACTATCGCTTATGCGGCAGTGTGGGCTCAGCCATCCTGCAACGATGATACGTAAATCCGTTTTGGAGAAAAACGGCATAAGGTATCGCGAGGAGTATACTCCGGCTGAAGATTACGCGTTGTGGTGTGAGTTGTTGCCGCACACCGAGTTTTACAATATACCCGAGGTGTTGCTGAGGCTGCGGCGGCATAGAACCAATACGTCGAAGTTGCAGCGTCAGCGTATGCGGAGCGCGGCTCTCAGGCTCAATGCTGAGATGCAGACGAAGTATCCGGGGTTGTACAATGAATTTATGCTGTGTTCATCCAGGAAACATACATTCAACCTCTTCGGTTTTTTGCCTCTTGTACGTCTGGAACCGCGCGGGTATGTCACCAAGATGTATTTGTTTTACTTCATCTTGGTTGGAGTGTATGAAATATCTGAACGTATGAAAAGGAATTGAAATGAAAGGCATATTGTTGGAGGGTGGTTCTGGTACCCGGCTCTATCCATTGACAAAAACGACTGTAAAACCTCTTCTGCCTGTCTATGACAAGCCGATGTTGTATTACCCTTTGTCAACTCTGCTGCTATTTGACATACGTGATATCTTGATAATCTCAACGCCTCAGGATATTTCGAGTATCGAAAAGTTGTTCGGAAATGGCGAAAAGCTGGGACTGCATTTCGAGTATGTCGTTCAGCCTTTCCCAGATGGTATTGCTCAGGCGTTTACGCTTGGTGCGGATTTTATAGAGGATGATGACGTCTGCCTGATCCTGGGCGATAACGTGTTTTATATGGGGGATCAGTTTCACACGTTCAAGCGTAAGGTCAAGGAGAATGAGGGGAAACGTGCCACAATTTTTGCGTACCATGTCTCCGATCCGCAGCGCTTCGGAGTGGTTGAGTTTGACGGAGATCTGAATGCGCTTTCTATCGAGGAAAAACCCGCCACTCCAAAGTCGAATTATGCATCCGTGGGGCTGTATTTCTACCCAGGAGATGTTGTGGAGAAGGCGCGTAGTCTGAAGCCATCGGCTCGTGGCGAGTTGGAGATTACGGACTTGAATAACCTGTACCTCAAAGAGGGGAGATTATCTGTTGTTCCTATGAAACGTGGAAATGCCTGGTTGGATGCTGGGACACCGGAAAGTCTGATGGAGGCGGGAAATTTTGTCCGAATTATCGAAAAGCGTCAAGGGCTGAAGGTCGCCTGTCTGGAGGAGATAGCCTACAACCGCGGCTTTATTGATGATGCCCAGATGCTCTCGTTGATAAATGAATTAAAGCCGGGTGTTCCATACCGAGACTACCTAGAAAAAGTTTTCAGAGAGCACCATGAATTTTATTGAGACCGCCATAGATGGTGTTTTCATAATTGAGCCGCGTATTTTTGAGGACGACCGGGGATACTTCTTCGAGAGCTATAACAAAGCTGTCTTCGCGGATGCCGGAATAACCTGCCGTTTCGTGCAGGATAACCAGTCGATGTCCCACTATGGTGTGGTGCGGGGCTTGCACGGACAACGTGGCAACCATGCGCAGGCGAAGTTAGTGCGCGTTATCCAGGGCAAAGTTCTGGATGTTGCCGTCGACGTGAGACGTGGTTCTGCAACATTCGGCAAACACGTCGCGGTCGAATTATCCTCCGACAACAACCGCCAATTCTTCATTCCACGTGGACTTCTTCACGGTTTTTCTGTGCTCAGCGAGACGGCTGTATTCTCGTACAAGTGCGATAACCTCTATTGCAAGGAGAGTGAGTACGGAATTCGCTATGATGACATAGAGCTCGGGATAGACTGGAAGGTTCTGGCAAACGACATTGTCGTTTCGGAAAAAGATTTGCTTTTGCCATCTTTGAGTGAGTTTGTGGATGCACAGTAACATCCTAATAACAGGCTCTCGCGGTCAGCTTGGGACTATGCTGTCGCAGTTGCTGCCCGATGCCGTGGCTGTGGATATGGACGAGCTGGATATAACGGAAGCTACGGCGGTTAATGCATTCGTCAAGCTACACGGTATCAATACGATAGTGAACTGCGCCGCGTATACAGCGGTCGATAGAGCAGAGGATGAACCTGAGCTGGCTTATAAGGTCAATGCTTACGGCGCGGAGGTTTTGGCTAAGACCGGATGCCGGATTGTGCACATTTCGACAGATTATGTTTTTGACGGAACGTCAAATCGTCCATATACTCCAGATGATTTGCCCAATCCCGTTTCTGTTTATGGCAAGAGCAAACTTGCGGGAGAAAAAGCTGTGCTCGAATATGCAGATGTTGCGGCAATAATAAGAACCTCATGGATGTATTCTCCATATGGAAACAACTTCGTAAAGACGATGCTTCGTCTTGGTGCCGAGAAGACAAGCATAAATGTCGTCTGCGATCAGGTGGGCTCTCCAACTTATGCAGGCGATCTTGCTAATGCAATAGTGTCTATTCTGCCACGGTTAACGAAAAATACCCGCGGCATTTATCATTTCGCTAACGAGGGCGTTTGCTCTTGGTACGATCTCTCCGTGGAGGTTATGCAATCAGCTAGCCTGGATTGCGTTGTCGTGCCGGTTCTGGGTGCGGCATATCCGACGCGGGCTATTCGTCCATTCTACAGTGTTCTCGACAAAGCGAAGGTGAGGTGTGGGTTCGGTCTGTCGATTCCTCACTGGCGTAATTCATTGATGCGGTGCATCCACGAAATTCAAAAAATATCAAAAATCTAAAGGAGGATACATTTATGAAAACAATTCTTGTTACCGGTGGTGCCGGCTTTATAGGTTCAAATTTCGTTCCATATTTTTGTGAAAAATATCCTGAATACCATGTTATCAATCTGGACAAACTGACATACGCAGGCTCTCTCGACAATTTGAAAGAATGCGAGGGAATGCCGAATTACCGCTTCGTCAAGGGCGATATTTGCGATGCTGGAATGCTGACATCGCTTTTTGCCGAAAACGATATACGCGGGGTAATCCATTTTGCAGCAGAAAGCCACGTTGACAATTCAATAAAAAATCCACGTGCCTTTATTGAGGCGAACGTCGTGGGTACATTCAATTTGCTTGAAACTGCGCGCGCACACTGGATAGATGCGCCGAATAAGCCAAAGCCAGGATACGAAGACTGCCGCTTCCATCATATATCGACGGATGAGGTATACGGTTCACTAGGCAATACCGGAACGTTTTCTGAAGGAACCCCGTACGCGCCAAACAGTCCGTATTCGGCAAGTAAGGCTAGCTCTGACTTTTTGGTACGGGCGTATACCCATACTTTTGGACTGAACACGACTATTTCAAATTGCTCGAATAACTACGGCATGAAGCAGCACAAGGAAAAGCTCATTCCGCTGGTCATTTCAAATGCTTTGTCCGAGCGTCCGTTGCCGGTTTATGGCACTGGGGCAAATGTACGCGATTGGCTGTACGTCCTCGATCACTGCAAGGCTGTGGATTTGATTTTCCACGAGGGGAAGCCCGGCGAAACATACAACATAGGCGGGCGGAACGAACGTAGCAATATCTCGGTCGTACAAACCGTTTGCCGATTGCTCGATGAATTCAAACCTCGTGTCGGAGGTGGAAAATACGAGGAACTCATTACATTTGTCGAGGATAGAGCTGGACATGATTTCCGATACGCCATAGACGCCACAAAATTGGAAAATACCCTCGGCTGGCGCGCCGAAGAAACATTCGAATCCGGCATAGCCAAAACCGTAAAGTGGTACCTGGATAACGCATAGGGGAGGGTGCCATTGGTCTGAGCTGCCTCGAAGGGCTAGTTTATTTCCAAAACGTGGGATGGGTAAAAGCCCTCGCTTTCAGACGGGTATGATATACAGAAGGAGTTCACATAGCGTATACGATATAAAATATCACGTAGCATTCCGTACAGGATATAGATGTGGAGTGTTATATAACAATATTGTCGAATATAAAAAAGGAAAAGCATCAGAAAGCCGTAAGGAGAATTCCAGGGATTAATGAAAACGGTACTGGGGACAACATCTGTGGATAAGGGTATATTTTGTTGCAACGTTCGGATAGATAAGTGCAAAGGAAGTACAAAAATAAGAGGCACATAGTAAGCGCGATAACTCTAAGATTTCTGAGTTCTAAGAGTCTACTCTTTTAGTCTGCTTTCCAAGCGTGGACTAGAACAACCGGCTTCCAGCCGGTAGATTATCTATTAAAATTTCGATTTCCGATCGATCGTTGTAGCCTGCTCTAGGTAACCGTTATGCTGAAAACATCAATGAAAGCTCGCGTAGAAATGCAATGGCAACCCGTTTTTCGGTACATACGTTCGAGATATGTCCGCCGTTGTAGCGCTGGATTTGGGCGACACGCCGATGCTTGAAATTTTATACCGCATCTGTTGTGGCGATTGTTATGCAGTGTACTTTCCGGCAGCCGGCTTGTTTTAGTGTTTTTGCGCATTCATTCAGGGTTGCACCTGTCGTAAATACGTCATCAACCAGTAGGACATTCTTGCCCGCCAAGTCTGCCTTGCATTGAAACGCATCTTTGACGTTTTCCAACCTCTCGTGCAGGCTTTTTTCTTTTTGGTACTGCGTTCTCTTGCATCTTTTCAACACGTTGTGAAATGGACTGCCTGAAATTTTGGACAGCTCAGATGCGATAATGCTTGCCGGGTTGTATCCCCGTTTTAGCAATCTTGTCCAGTGGGACGGAACCGCGACTATGCGGTCGATACCTTCGAAGATTTCGAGATATCGCTCGAGGATTATTTTGCAACACACGCGTGCCGTGTTGTTATCTCCATTTCTTTTCACGCTAGTTATGATGCTTTTCGCGGCTTTGTCGTATCGCAAAAGCGCCCTTGCAACTTCGAATTCTCTCGGAAATTCCTGGCATGTACTGCATAGGCAATCTTCCATATACGAAGATGGAAGAACTTTTCCGCAGGTCTGGCAAAGTGGGTAATCCACAAAAGTAATTTTCGAAAAGCATTTTGGGCAGAATGTGGAACGCTCAACAATCTGGCATCCACAGCTCAAGCATTTCGAAGGGAAAATCCACTGTAGGGATGAAAGCAATAGCCACCTGCCGTCTCTCGTTTTCACTTTTGTTGTAATAAAATTTCATTAAGGAATTCCTAAGCAATGGGGCGGCATCTTGAAACTCAGGCACTTCGGTTGGTCGGCTTTTGTGATTTCCTGCATCGTCAATAGTGGATGTGATACCACCATTCGAGGAAGGTACACATCATCAAGCCTAAACGATCAGTCCGTGCGGAAAATGATGACGCCCGTTGAAGAAGATGAGCGGAGATATCGCCCACGATCCGCTGCTGCGGTACCATCAATTCCAGATGAGCTGAAGCAAAATGTCTCACTGACGCTAAACGAAAGGTTGTCTCTGAGAGCTGCTTTGTATGAAGCTGCAAGAGCTTTAAATCTCAACTTTCAAATGTCGCCGAATGTTGATGCAAAAATTATCTTCCAGGCTCGCAATGAACCTTTCATTGAAATTTTGGATGCGGTTTGCGATATGGCTGACTTGCGTTACACCATTTCGAACAAGATGGTTACAGTTTCAAAAGACACTCCATTTTCGGCGACGTATAGCTTGCAGTTTTTGAATTTTGCCCGTGCCAGCGAAAACAAAATTTCTATAGCTACGGAAGTGGCATCTGTCGACTCTTCTGATAAAGATAAAAAATCCCCATCATCCGATAGCAATGTAACTGTTTCATCGAAATGCGATTTTTGGTCTGAAGTCGATGATGCATTGAAAATAATTTTGGGGAACAGTGGACGTTATTCAATCAATAGGCAATCGGGAATAATAACCGTTTTGGGCAACTCAAAGACCCAGCATATCGTTCGAGATTATATCGATAAATTGAAAGAAGCCTCTATGAGCCAAGTTTTGATTGAAGCAAAAATTATTGAAGTTTCTCTGAAGAATGAATATCGGCGTGGGATAAATTGGGGGCTTCTGAGTGGGCGGTTCAAGCTTGGTGGCTCTCTCGGCGATAATGCATCGAATGGCATAAGCAACATGGGCTCGAAAGGCGATCCCGTAACTTTGTCTTATGCCAGTAGCAGCAGTATGTCCTCGATAGTCAGTGCTCTTGAGGAATTCGGATCAACTAGGACTATCTCCAACCCGCGGATTACTGCTATGAACAATCAATCTGCAGTTCTCAAGGTAGCCCAAAATCATGTGTATTTCCAACTGCATTACGACAAATCGTACGGTACCTCCAGTTCCGATCGCTCAGAGGTATCCATCTCAAGTGATATAAAAACCGTACCTATCGGGCTGGTGATGTTCGTACAACCATCGATCGATACCGCGAATGGCACGATAACGCTCTTCCTCCGCCCAACCATAACGAAGCTCGCGGGAGCTGTGAATGACCCGGCGGTCGACATAGCTATGCATTCGGCATCTCAGAGCAGCACGAAGTACACGCAGTCGCAAGTCCCGATAACCGAGGTGCGTGAGGTTTCATCCGTGTTGAAATTAAATGATGGCGAAATAGCTGTGCTTGGCGGATTTATGGAAGTGCGCTCCCTCAAAAATAATTCTGGCATACCAGGTGTTCGTGATGTTCCCGTTGTTGGCGAGCTTGTATCATCCCATGGCGTTGGAGATGAAATCGTCGAGCTGGTAATCTTGATAAAAGTCCGCCTCGCCGATAACATCCCCCTTCGCTCCGTCGCTGACACACGCCTACAACGCTTTGTCCCAGATCCCCGCCCATTTTGAAGGGAAGGGCAATGGAAGTATTTGGTTGGAGACAGTATTTTTTCTAAAATGTTTGATGAATATTATAAGTAATTTGTCCTTTTCATTAGTCATCGATTTTTCCGAATTTACGATAGGAAAATATCTTTTCTTTACGAAAATATGATTTTATTCCCAAAACGTGAGATGGGTAAAACCCTCGCCTTTAGGCGAACACTTTACTATAATGTGAAGTATGGCATACAAAAAAGCCCACATAATATACATTTTTCATTTTTTCAGATAATGGAGTTTGCTTTAATGTTTTTGCAATATATAAAATATATCTGTTTTTTTAGGATGATGCTGCAAAAGACTTGATGTATTTACATGTCTTAGTTATTCGCCAGATACTGTCTGTACAAGATATTGAAAATGTAGGGAAGGTGATGAAAAGATGTAACAACCAGCCAAAATAAGAAAATGATGAATAGGAAATTACAATATAGGCAGGGCATCAGCGACGCATTATGAAAAAAGATAGTGCCGTTATTGCCAGGATGACAGGGTAGCGCGCAATGGTAAGCGATTTATCAATGGTGTTTTTGTGGTATGGCCTATCGCTTCTTCGCGGCGAAATTTACCCGAATGTTATGAAAAATGAGGGACTGTGCATCAGCGTTTTACAAGTTGCAGTCAACATTCACAGTATCTTTCTTTGGTTTGACTTTTATCATTTTCGCGTAGTCAGTGTCTAAGGACTGGTACTCCACCGCCGTCAGGTACAGACCATATGGTGGGGCGGTGATGCCAGCGGCGCGCCTATCCTGCTTCTCGAGCAGCTCAATTATGTAATGCACAGGGAATTTGCCTTCACCTATCTGCTTTAGCGTACCGATGGTTATCCGAACTTGATTGTGAAGAAATGACCGCGCCGATATATCCATAACTATAAAATCACCGGTTTTGTACACCTTGATGCCAGAAATTGTACGTACAGGATTTTGCGCATTGCAGTGAGCTGATCGGAAGGCATTCAGGTTATGCGTCCCGAGCAACGACTGCGCAGCGTCATTCATAGCCGCGACGTCAAGAGGTTTTGCCACGTGCCAAGCTCTCTTTTCGTGTATCACGGATTTTGTGTGGCGGT
Organism: Alphaproteobacteria bacterium; assembly: GCA_017471265.1. Taxonomy (GTDB): domain Bacteria; phylum Pseudomonadota; class Alphaproteobacteria; order RUG11792; family RUG11792; genus RGIG4847. The sequence goes on along the minus strand of JAFUUW010000065.1, from coordinate 1,189 downwards.
TGAAGATCACGTACCTATAGTGCCTCATCGTCGCGGAAAATCTCGCGTGAAAATCATCTGGCACAACTTCCGCCCCCAAAACGACAACACCGGCATCGAGCAGGTAAAAATTTATGGCAAGAGGGAGCTTTGCGATATCGCGCGTCCACTGCTTAGCTGGCGCCTCATCGACAATCGAAAAGTGTGCTACTTGCCCGGTTGCATGTACCCCCGTGTCCGTGCGTCCTGCACCGAATAGCTCAACTTGTTGACGTTCTCCAAAAACTTTTTCGATAGCCTGCTCAACAGTCCCTTGAACTGAACGGAAATTATCCTGCTTCTGCCAACCGAAGAAACCTGTACCATCGTACTCCAGCGTCAGCTTTATTTTCATTTGTTGAAGTTGCGCAAAATGCGATTTTTCTGAATTGTCCAATCGCGTTTTTTTATGGTTTCGCGCTTGTCGACAACATTCTTTCCTCGAGCCAACGCTATGCTTAGTTTCAGCAATCCCTTGTGATTGAAGTACATCGTAAGCGGGACTATAGTCATTCCCTTCTGCTGAATAGCCGTCAAAAATTTCGCCCTTTGGGCTTTATGCAGAAGCAAGACGCGCGGACGCTTCGGTTCGTGGTTGTTGTAGCTCGCCTGCTTATAGAGAGCTATGTCCGCGTTGAACAAAAACAGATCCTCGGAACGTTCCATCGAACCAACGTACGCCTCGTTAATGCTAACCTTGCCATCACGAATGGACTTTATCTCCGAGCCGGTCAGGACTATGCCAACTTCGAGCGTTTCCAATACCTCATAATCAAACCGCGCACGCCGATTTTTCGCTACAACTTTGAAATTCGTGTTTTGTTTTTCAGCCATAATCGCAGCCTATTCGTGCACGACGATAATCTCACTCCTCCCCAAATTCTGCCCGTATGTGCCCCAAAAATCAACGACGCATCCTAGTGGAAGTAGCTAGACACTGTATACGTGAGGTATTGCAAAGTAGAAAAATAGTGAGTGGAGCGATAAAAAGAAAATACAAGCCAGACAATATCAGCGATGCATTATGGGCGAAAATAGAACCGTTATCGCCAGGACAACGAGGACAATGGGATAGTGCGCGATAACAGACGTAGTTAACGACAAAAAATGAGAAAACAAGGGGCAAAAAGTACAAAACAGATACGACACCGGTACCATATTATGAAAAAAT
>JAFUUW010000064.1 GCA_017471265.1 Alphaproteobacteria bacterium | reverse complement strand
GGAGTGATAGGAGACGCAACGGCCGCCCAGATCAACCAATTTGCGTCAAGAAACGCCTCAGCTACGGTGGAAAGAGATTATTTATTCCGAAACGTGGGATGGGGTGGAAATTCGAGCCTTTAGGTGGATAGTTTAGTATAGCGGCGGAGTTTGCGTAGTGTATGCGATGGGTGTAGGATATCATAAATACTTTGCGTAAGTATGGCTTTGTAATATATAGAGGCGTTGCGGAAAGTAATAAGTGAATATTCTGTCAATCTTGCAGGCATAAATAAGCGGAAATGTAAGCTATGAGCGCATATGTTTTAGTTTTGGTACTCCACATATCTCGCAATATCAATGGTCGTACACATATAAAAGAGAAAAGTAGCAGAGGGTTGTGCAGAAAATTCCAGGCACTAAGAAAACGATACTGAAGGCAGAGCTTGTGGGCAAGGGGACATTTTGTATTAACATCAAGACAGATGAGTGCAAAGGGGAGAGCAAAAATGTATAGAGGAGCGAGAGACACATCATAAACACGATAATTTTAAGACCTCTGAGTTTTAAGGGTTTGCCCTTTTAATTTGTTCCCTAAATGTAATCTAGATCTGCCGGCTTCCGACCGGTAGGTTATCTATTTCCAAAATTCGCCTTCCATACGCTTCTGCGAAATACCAGTATGGGTACCTTTATCTCTCTCCTGCTGCATCGCACGTATTTGCCTCAATTGCAGGAGGTAAATGTCCTCTCCAACACGGGCTGTTCTTGGCTTTGTATCCGAAAGCCACAGTCTACATGGTTGCCATTTCCATTGGAACTCCTAACATTCCGCAACACGGTTTCCCCTCTAGCGCATCGCACGTATTTGCCTCAATTGCAGGGGGTAAACGTTCCCTCCACACAGGTGGCTTTCGGCTTTGTATCCGGAAGCCACAACCTGCACTATTGGAACGCCCAGCATTCTACACAGTCCCCTCTTCAGCGCATTATGAATTTGCGTGTTCGCAGAGGTCGTAGAGGGGGCAGTCTTCGCATTTTGGCTTTTTAGCCATGCATATGTAGCGTCCATGAAGCACGAGCCAATCGCTGGTATTTTTGTGAAATTCAGCGGGGACATTCTTCAGCAAATCATCTTCTACCCCAAGTGGAGTTTTCGATTTGCTCAGACCCAGCCGGTTTGATACTCGCAAAACGTGCGTATCCACGGCTATCGAGTTTGCTCCGAATAAGCGATTTGAGATGACGTTTGCCGACTTTCGCCCTATACCTGGCAATTTTTCCAGCTCATCCCTCGAATGTGGTAGCTCAGAGTTGTACCTCTCAAGCAAGATCTCTGAAAGTGCGATTACGTTTTTGGCTTTATTGTTGAAGAAACCGAGACTGTGTATGTAATCCTTCACTTTCTCAATCCCAAGAGCCAACATTTTCTCAGGAGTATCTGCAGCAGCAAATAGCTTTTCACCAACTTTATTTACCGCCTTGTCAGTTGTTTGGGCAGAAAGCAGCACTGCTACGGCAAACGTAAAGTCGTTTGGAGCATTCAGCTCACAACGTGGGTTTGGGTTATCCAATTCGAACCGTTCGAATATCTCACGTATTTCAGGTTTATTCAACATGCGACAAGAACTCTTCTTCCGACATAACCTGAATTCCAAGCTCTTCAGCTTTCCTCAGCTTTGAACCAGGATTTTCTCCGACAATTACGATATCCGTTTTGCCTGAAATCGACGAGCTAACAAGAGCTCCCTTAGAAGTCGCCAACTGCTTAGCCTCTGCACGCCCTAGTCGGGGTAATGTCCCCGTGAATACTATAGTCTTGCCATACAATATGTTGTCTGTATCCATCGACAAATTTTTCGTGTACGGAGCAATGACGACATACTTAAGCAATTCGTCGATGAAGTTCAAGTTAATTTCGTTTTGGAAGAAGATACATATTTCATCAGCCATAAGCTCTCCCAGACCGTCTATTGAGACCAAGTCGGGCTTAGTGGCATTGCGCAAATTGGAGATATCCTCAAACCTATCTGCCAAAAGCTGCGATACGGCGTCTCCAACACCGGGTATGCCGAGGGCTGCGATAAACCTTGGCAAGGTTATGTGCCGTCGCATATCGATTGCATTGAAGAGCTTTTCTGCCGATACCTTTCCCCAGCCCGATTTCAAGGCTAGAGGAGAATGTGGATCATTCTCCTTGAGGCGGAATATATCGACGGCGTTTTTTATTCGCCCTTCATCGAAAAATTCAGCTACCTGTCTTTCTCCCAAACCGGGTATATCCAAACAAGCTTTTGAGACAAAATATGAAATGTAACGAACAGCCTGAGACTTGCAGGCATAATGGTTTGGACAGTACAAGTCAACCAGGTTTGGGTACTTCACGAGCTCGGTGCCACACGATGGACAGACTGTCGGGGGAGAACAAGGGGCAGCCCCACTATCCGACTTTTTGACAACGGATATTATCTTTGGGATAACATCGCCCGAGCGCAGGATGGATACTGTATCCCCGACAGCAATTTGCTTTTTCTCTATCTCACTGAAATTGTGCAATGTTGCGCGAGACACCATCGCTCCATTCAAATTCACAGGTTCGAGTACAGCAACCGGTGTAATCTTTCCAGTCCGTCCGACGTTTACGATTATGTCCTTCACGATAGTTTCTGCCAGTTCTGCAGGAAACTTGAACGCGACAGAGTGGCGAGGCGTTCGTCCTACAAACCCGAGGCGTTCCTGTAACTCAAGTGAGTTTATCTTGAATACAGCTCCATCAATTTCATATGGCAGAGTAGGGCGCTTTTCTGCGGTTTCCTCGCAAAATCTAGCAATGTCATCCTGCGTTCGACACAACTTGTAGGCGGTCAGAGAAAACCCTAGCTTCTGCAGGAGAGCCATAACGTCGGTTTGTGTAGCAACCGGCAAAGGATCACCATACGACGAGATGTAATACGCGAAGAAGCTCAGGTTTCGGGATTTTGTGATATTTGGATCAAGCTGCCGTAATGAGCCAGCAGCGGCATTGCGCGGGTTTGCGAACTGTTGTTCTCCAGCCAGCTCCTGGCGCTGATTAAGCTCGTCAAATGCCGCTTTCGACATATAAACCTCACCGCGTACCTCAACTTCACCACATAATGGCAATTCCTGGGGAATCCCAGCAATGGTTCGGACGTTTTCAGTTACATTTTCCCCAACGTACCCGTCTCCACGTGTTGCCGCGTAGACCAGCGTTCCATCTCTATAAAAAATCGAAGCTGACAGCCCGTCTATTTTGTGATCAGCGCAAATTTCAAAGTCTTGCGGTACATTCAAAAAGTTGTGAGCTTTTTTGAAAAACGCCGCAAGCTCATCTATAGAGAAAGCATTCTCCAGCGATAGCATAGGTTTGCGGTGCGTTACCTTTTGGAAGGCACCGGATACCTTTGCTCCGACTTTTTGGGATGGAGATGCCGAAGTTTTCAGCTGAGGAAACTGCGTTTCTAGAGCGTTTAGGCGCAACCTCAGCTGATCGTATTCCCAATCGGATATTTCAGGAGCCGCCTTGTTGTAGTACAAATTGTCGTGCCGTTCTAGCTCTTGTTTTAACCTATTCCATTCAGCGGAAGCAGTATCAAAGTCTATGTCAGAGATTATCTTTTGCATATCCTTAGTGCGCTATGCCATCCATATATCTGAGGACGTCTGCAGGTTCAGACACCGTAACAATCTCGCAATTCCCAAGTTGACGCAGGCGCTCGGCAACAGCATAGTCGTTTCCGCCAGGGGCAGTTCTGTCCCCGAAGAAGACAATCTTCGCGCTAGGGTGCAAAGTGCGCACCTTGTCCGCAGTTTGCTCTTTGCCGAACCCATGAGGAACTATATCGATGCTGATTGCCCCGCCTATCTCGAATTTATATTGCGGAAATAGCCCCGATAACTCGTGAGCTATAGCCTTTCGCTCACCAGCGGAATTATCCCACGCTTGATATTGAAACCGAGCCTCCAAAGGACAGTCCCGACCAACTACGCAAAAATTGACCATACCACAGCGCCTCTCTATGTGATTTGGGTAAAGTTTGCCAGGATACCGAGTTTGTGCAATATACTCCTCAAGTTTCGAAAGCAAACTTCCCTCTGGTACAAACTCGTTTTTATAAATCTGCTTGTTTTTTATGAAAAACTCGTTTCCCATAGAAGCATAAACACCAGAGAACCTTTCCATAACAAACTCGGGGATTTGCTCCTTAATTTTCGACAGGTCAGAGCCGGTAACAATATAGAAAGTTTTCCCCTCAAGCAATTTGGAAAACGCACCTGCAAAGGCTTTCTCCATAGGTTGCCTAGACGGCGTGAGCGTCCCATCCATATCAGACAGAAAAACAACGTCGTTCATCAAACGCTCTCGGAGGGACATCACTCGGCACATGGTAGCATTTTTGCAGAAAAATGGCAACTCGTTTGAGAAGACAGACGGCGTGTTATGGTAAAAAATGCGAAAAAAGCCACGATGAAAACCACGATTGTAGGGGCGGTATACCAACGCGATTAGTGAAGCATACTATCTCTACTCTCTATGCATTTTTAGTATTTTTATGTATAAAATTATATAATTCCGTATGCCTATGAATTTTTATGCATCCTTTGCACTGAAATGTTCGCCTAAGACACGAATTTTTCTTTTCATCTTACGCTTTTGGAATAGATAACCTACCGGTTGGAAGCTGGAGGGGGTGTTTGCAGGCTTGGGAAGCGGATTAAAAGAGCAAATTCCTAGAACTTGGAAGCCCTAAAGTTATCCCGCTTATGATGGGGCTCTCGCTCTTCCACACATTTTCATACGTCCTTCGTGCGTATCTGTCCGGACGTTGCGACAGAATACCCCCTTGCCCGTAGATGCTCCAGTATCGTTTTCTTAGCTCATGGATTTTCCCCTGATGTTCTGCTTTTATATTACGCTGCCTTCTATACTGAGAGATGTGGAGGTGCCGAGATCAGCATACGTGTGTTTTTCCCTCACGTTTCCGCTTATTGGGTTGGTATAGTTGGCAGAGCATACTGCCTTCATCACTTTTATGTATCTTTGGCAGTCTTGCTGGTGCAGTATAGATATATTTTGTGCGGATTACTGTACAGCGCTGTATCGTATTAACTATTTTGACTTCTTCTGTGTAGTATATCTCACTTTATACTAAACTGTTCGCCTGAAGGCGAGTTTTCCTCCCTTTCTATGCCTTGGAAATATAATGCTTGAGCTACTCCTCCAGGGCGGTAGGGTAATGCTCGAAATGCCGGCAGAATGACAAAAATTTTCCGTTAAATTTTGGAGCTGTGATACGATTTTTTTGATGTCTTGGGTGCTGGTATTTCGATGAAAATCAGACTGCTTGTCGCTGCGTTTTGTCTTTTCGGTATTGCCACAAATTGCTTTGGAGCTGAGGATGCTTCAGAAGAAGAGGAAGGCTGGTCGTTTGACGAATCCCCGCTTTATGAGGATGAATTGGATGGGGTATACGATCCTCTGGAGCCATTTAACCGTTTGATGTTCGGACTGAATGATGCCATCGATAAAGCCTTTTTGGTTCCTGCTTCGGGGATATACAAAAACGCCGTACCAAACTTTATGCAGGACGGAATTTCAAACTTCGTCAGCCATTTTTTTAGCCCGATATCTTTGATAAATTTCATACTACAAGGCGATGCGGAATACGCAACCAAGACTACTTTCCGCTTCATAATAAATACTCTCCTTGGATTTTTTGGTACGATTGATGTTGCAGAAAAAATGGGGCTCGATAAAAAGGACACATCTCTCGGCGATACCTTCAAAAAGTGGGGGGCTGAGAAAGGTCCATATCTCGTTTTGCCTCTTTTTGGTGGTGGAAGTTTCCGCTCTGGTATGGGCAAGATTATGCAGCTTCCAATAGATCCTCTGGCTCAATTGTCGCTTTCGCACTGGAAGAAGAATACGCGCCGGAGAATGTACTACAGCATATATGCGGCTCAAGTTATTGTGAAGCGTTCGAATTTGCTCGATATAATGATGGAGCTGGAAAAGACATCGGAGGATATGTATATCACAACGCGAAATGCCATTATGTCCATGGAGGGATGATGGATGCAGCGATCTTGCTGGTATCGGGAGTGCTGTTTCTCATTGGGCTAATCGGGCTTGTGTTGCAAAGGGATATTGTGCGGGTACTCATATCTTTGGAAATTATGCTGTTTGCTCCAGTGTTGATCTTCTGTTCTCGACCAAATGGCGGGTTTATAGCATTTCTGGCAATCACGTTAAGTACATTCACGCTCAGCGCAATATACGCGATATTCAATGTCGAAGCTCAAACTAGCGCTGGATTGCACGATCTATGATTGAGCTGCTACCGCTCATAATTCTGCTCCTGTCCGGAGTATACGCTCTCGTGTTTGGAGCACGGCATATCGGGCATCTTGGGGCTATCGCTTCGTTGTTGACGCTTGGGGTAGTTCCCTATTATGGAACATCCAAGTTGTCATTCAATTGGTTTGATATTGCGGGGCTGCAGGTCAATTTCTCATTTGATTTTTCACAAACTGGGTTGATTCTTTGTTCTGTCGTTCTGACGATTCTCTGTTGTCTGCATTTTGCGCATTCTTCACACACTATCGGGCGAAGATTTGGATTGTTGAACATATTTGCCTTCTTCATGTGTTTTGCGATATTGTCGGATAACATCTTCCAATTTTACGTTGGCATTGAAGCTCTCGGGATCATATCGACAATGTTGGTCTGTGCCGAAAATAGAGAGCAGCACAATACTCAAGTGGAAACGGTTAGCGTCTTCTCATTCAACAAATTTGCCAGTCTGACATTTCTTGTTGCTGTGTTTCTGCTGGCTGCACACACATCCAGCTTTGATATTTCAACTATTCAACAATTTGCCATAATTCATCCAGAGAATATACAAGTGCTGTTTATACCAGCTCTCCTGCTGCTGATTTCGTGTTTTTTTAAGGGGGCTCAGCTGCCATTCTCAATCTGGCTTATAAATGCAACGAAAGCTAACCTATTCGCTTCCATACTTATACATGCCGGAACCATCGTCGCAATTGGAACAATTTTCATAACAAAATTCTATTTCTTATTCGACTGCTTTCCGGTTTTGAAGGATGCTATGGTTACCGTCGGAGCGTTCACAGCACTTTGTCTAGCCTTGCTTGCGTTCGCCTACGACGATTTGAAGAAAGTGATAGCCTGCTTGACTGCCTCTTCATCCGGAATAATGTTTTGCCTCTGCGGGGGCGGTAAATACTCAGTCTCACTTTTGTATTTTGCCTGCCACGCCTTCTTCAAGTCCGTGCTATTTCTTGGACTTGCATACTTTGCTGTGTCTCGCTTCGAGAATACTCGCGGGGCACATTGTATCGCCTTGACAGCATTTCTCTTCGCGTTTGGGTTACCGCCTTCTCCCAGCTTCTTTGCAAAAATTCCGCTGTACGGGTGGCTCAAGATTTTTGTTTCGATAACAGGCGTACTATCCGCGGCGGCAGTGCTCAAGTTTGTTTCAATGTCTGCCTCCATCTCCCGTTTTCGGGATACCACGCAAAAGACGGAAATTCAAGTATGGGCATTTTGGCTACTGATTGCCCTTTCATCTCTTGGCTCCTTTGCAATATGGCATGTATTCCAGGGCGGGGAATTGCACTTTGGGAAAGACGGTATTGTGGCAAAAAATTCCGTGAATTACCTCAGGGAAAGTCTCGTGTCCACATTGCAAATTGCGGCATCTCTGCTGCTTGCAATGCTGTTCAAAAAGACAAACATAAATTGGATGGTGCCATTAAATCTCCTTCGAACTGTGCGAGCACGTGCCATAAACGCAGCTTCTCATTCGGTAAAAAATGCCGACCTTGTGCTTCAGAAATTTGCGAGGCTCCTCAACGTCGGAACCTTCCGTCTAATTTATCGTGCAGGTACGTTTCTTGAGTGCAGGCATAGCCACCTGCTGAGCTCGCATATTTCCTGGATTTTCTGCGGCATTGTGGGGCTTGCCGTTGTGTCATTTCTCATAGGAAGAGAATGATTGACGCATTTTCAATTTTATTCTCAATCATCATCTGTGTTACCGAATTAACAGGCTCACTTTGGAGCTCGGAAGGGGCTATGTTGGATCGGAGGTCTTCCTTCGTAGCACTTCTGTTTTTCTGCGCGTTCGCGATTGCTGCGTTTTGCATGAGCGATATGTTTCTCCTTTTCATATTCCTTGAGGCAAGCAGCGTACCACTTTATGTTTTGATGTTCCAAGGTGAGCAATCCCCCGATGCGATTTTCCATTTTTTGCTGTATGCAATGGTTAGCGCACTTCTTGTGCTGGTTGCACTTGTGCTTATATACGCCGAAACGGGAACCTCTTCTCTGTCCGAGATTTGCCGGGTAGGCGCCAAGAACAAATGGGCATTCGGTCTATTGGCACTTGGAATTGCCATAAAAATTCCGGTCTTTCCCTTCTATAGTTGGTTGCCGATAGCTCATGTGAAAACGAAAACCGTCTGCTCGGTTTTGCTAGCGTCTGTGGTGCTCAAGTTCAGTAGCTTGCTTCTCTTGCGACTTGTAGCTCAGCTGTTTATGGAAATCGTCCTAGAGCAGCGGGAGCTCATAGCGACTATGGTAGTTGTAAGTGCTGTGTTTGCGACATTGCAGCTCGTCCGGCAAACTGACCTGAAGCGGGCATTTGCCTATTTTTCCATCATACATATGAACTTGTCATTGCTGATTTTTTTTAGTGGGGTTGACCAAAGATATTTCATATTCTCTTTGATGTATCATAGCGTGTTGATGGCTGTTTTGTTTTTCACATCAGATTTGGTAGCTCGCGCTTATGGAACAAGGGAAATACCCGAACTCAAACAGATGAAGATCGAGCATCAAGAACTCAGGGACGTCATCTTGCTTGCCTTTTTGTCGCTCGTATCCGTGCCTTGCTCCTGGGGATTTGCAAGCGAGATTTTGATGGTTAAAGCTGCTGTTGAAATTTCGGGCGTGTGCGCAGTCACCGTCATAGCCGTTATGCTCGCATCCTCAGCATATGCAGTCCATATATACGCTTCGTGCTTTGCCAGATGGGGGGCATCAGAAAATGCAGGATGTCATTCCGGAGGAGCAGTGAATAGGTACATCCTGTTATCCCTTTTGGTTGCGGTATTTGCGGTAGGTATCTGTCCAGACGTAATTCTTCGGTGGTTTTAATGCGTTTCATTAAGCAAGTCATCGTGAAATACCCACTGGCTCTTCTGGATATGGAGATTGCGAAGGATGCCGTTTTGCAAGGCGAAGAGGAGTGCGTATTTTTCCTGCAGCACGAAGCGTTGTATTCCGCCGGCAAGAGCTTTGAACGACGCGACTTCATAGCCAAACCGCGGTATCCCGTATACTTTCCAAATCGCGGCGGTCGTGTAACCGTACATTCTCCAGGGCAACTCGTCATCTATCCCATCATAAACCTCAAGAAGCGTAACCTAAACATACACACGTTCGTTGAGATGCTGGAGCAGTGGATGATCGACGTCCTAGGAGCGTTCGGACTTCACGGAAGTCTGTCGGAGAAAGGGGTAGGCGTTTGGGTGAACGGTGCAAAGATTGGATTCGTCGGGCTCCATATCGAACGCGGGGTATCCACGCACGGTCTCTGCTTCAATGTATGCAACGACCTGTCTCTATTCGATGCCATAATCCCGTGCGGAATAAACGACCTCAAAACAACATCTCTCGAAAAGTGCACCAGCAGCCAAGTTGACATAAACGAGGTCATAACGCTGTTCATTCGAAAGCGTTGCATTTTTTGAGAGATGGGGTACGAGTTGGGAAATAATTTTATATTTCTCGGCAATCGGGCGATAGAAACAATATATAAGTGTACGGTTAGAGAACGGTAGGGTATCTATTCCCGAAATGTGGAATGGGTAAAAACCCTCGCTTTCAGAGGGGGGTCACATAGTGTATGCGATATAGAATGCTATGTAGTATTGTGTGTGAAATATAGACATAGGGGAGTATACGGTAATATTTCGCAAGAGGTGTGTAAAGGTAATAAGTGCGGTATGTTTCGTTAACTATGTGGATATAATAAGCGGAAATATAAGTCCTTCACGTACATATGCTGATTTCGGTACCTCCGCATCTCGTAGTCTCGGAGGTCATACGATATACAAAGGGGAAAAGTAGCAGGAAAATTGCAGGGAGATTTCCAAAAATTAAGAATGCAGTACTGGGGATAACACCTGTGAACAAGGGGATATTTTGTAGTAATATCAGGGCAGATAAGCGAAAAGGAGGCGCAAAAATATATAGAAGGGTAAGATATATATTATAAGTGAAATAACTTTGGGATTTTCAAGTTCTGAGAGTTTACCCTTTTTAATCCACTTTTCAAGCGTGATCTGGAATTACCGGCTTCCAACCGGTAGGATATTTATTGTATTTGCATAATTAGAAAAATATTTTAACTTATATTTTTGTAAGGAATACTATTTATTATGTAAAATATTAATCTAAAATGGGGGTTCCCCTATTTATGTTTTAAAAATAAAAGATAACTGATATTACATTTACGGTTAACCAATTCGCTTCTTTGATAAAGCCGTAAGCCATAAAGCCTTTTCGAAGGTTGTCTAGTCCAAGAAAAAGGGTTACAATAAGCGTGGTAGGTTTTTGAGGAGTTCTTCGATATGGTTGATGAGCAGAGCAAGCTGAATGACAGCGAGAGGACGCGTTGCGAGATTTGGACGAGGGTGATGGGATATTACCGCCCGGTGTCGGCTTTCAACAAGGGAAAGCAGAGCGAATACAAGGATAGGAAGTGTTTTTGCGAGGTTTCAGATCGTCCGCAAAAAGCGGCTGACACTGCTTGATTATTCTGGGGGAGTTTTCTCCCCTCGTGTATTGTTCTTTTTGACGTCCGCTTAAAAATAAGTTAACATCTGCATGTCGTGTTTGTAGGTTTGTTTTTTTGATGTCGATTTATTCTGTTGGAAAAAATGAGTTACGCAACTTGGCTAACCGGGAAACAGACATAAAAAACGAGTTACAAAAGTTGAACGGCGAGGAGAGAGAAAATGTGTGCAGCTTTCGCTCCATACTGTTAAACAATGAGATGTCAAAAATCCAAAACAAAATGAAGGTACTTTCGTTTGGCAATCCGTCCGAGGACGACGACATAGCGTAGAACTGCGACTTTGTAGAGGATCTATCGCCTCAACAGGATACCGTTTATTGCGTGGCGTTTGCGTGATGATGTCGTGGTTGGCATTTAAGCGATTGTGAGGGGGGGCATATCTGCAATGCTAATCTTTGTTGAAGTTTAAAAGTGATTTTTGGACGGTTGTTAGTCGAGAGCCTTTTTTATTATGTTAATAATCTTTCACCGCCGTTTAGCTACGCTGATTGTGCAGCTGCAAGAGGGAAGACATATCCTACGCTAAATG
>JAFUUW010000063.1 GCA_017471265.1 Alphaproteobacteria bacterium | reverse complement strand
TACGTTTGACATAGACGCCAATGGCATAGTCAATGTTTCTGCGAAGGACAAGGCAACTGGTAAAGAACAGCAAATTCGTATACAGGCGTCAGGCGGGCTTTCTGAAGAGGAAATTCAGCAGATGCTAAAGGATGCAGAAGCAAATGCAGCGGAAGACAAAAAACGTAAGGAACTTATCGAGGTCAAAAATCAAGCAGAAACGCTGGTTAACACAACTGAGAAGGGACTTGCAGATTATGGCGATAAAGTAAGTGCTGAAGAAAAGACTAAGATAGAGGAAGACCTCAATGCTTTGAAGGAAGCACTGAAAGGAGAGGATAAAGAGAGCATTCAGGCGAAAATACAGGCGTTGATGCAATCTTCTATGAAAATAGGCGAAATGATGTACAAGGATATGCAGGAAAAACAGCAAGGTGATGCTGCACAGACCCAAGAACAAAAGCCTGCTGACGATGGTGTCGTCGACGGGGATTTCAAAGATTTGAATAAGTAAGCGCGTACTCCATTCCTCTCAGGGCAAAACATCCAAGCCTTGGGAGGATGGGAGGTGAAAGGCATAAATTCGCTAGATACGGGCTGAGGTCAATGAATGCCGTTAAAGACTTTCGTTGAGCAAGGTGTAGGTATGGATTTAAACAACGGTGTGTGAGGGAAGATAGGGGATGTGCGCCTGTCATAGCAAGGGGAAAATGAGTGAAGAATAAATACCCCGCCGGCTTCCAGCCGGTAGGTTATCTATTACATAGATCAAGTTGCGATAACATTTTATTATGCACAAATTATCTATCGAATGCTTAAATATTTTGTTTAGCATAGAATTCATATTTCGGCAAAATGGATGTATCAAAAATTTATTCTGGTCATCCTTCAGTTTAGCTGAGTTCTAAATCTCCATTTTCGTAAAAGCGTTCCTTTACGCCTCTAAAATCGCTTATGACCACTACAAATGTCGTTGTTTAGCCCGAACGCGTAATATTATGTAAAGAGCTGCGAAAAAAGCCACCTAGACAGATTGCGCTTGTTCTAACGTTGTCCTCCCGAGGTGGCACTACTGTGCGCAAGCTGGAATTTGTCCCTCCAGCCGTTTCTTTAATTCCACCTTGACCCAGTTCAGATTACTGCAAGTCAAGATCGGAATCAGGCTATCTATTTCATCGATGCTCTTGTCCCACCATTTGAATTTGAGCATCAGGTCAATCAATTCATCGTCAAAACGTTTGCGAAGTTCTTTCGCGGGATTTCCAACCACGATTGTATAGGGGACAACATTGCTCCCGACAATGCTGTTCGCTCCGATAATAGCACCATCCCCGATATGAACACCGGGCAGGATAACGGCATTCTGCCCAATCCATACATCATTTCCAATGATGGTATCTCCCCTCGAAGAGAGAGCCGGCGGTTCCATGTTCCATCCTTCCAGTGTATAGAATGGAAATGTTGATACCGCATCCATCTGATGATTTGCTCCGTTCATCACAAACTCGACGCCTGCCGCAATCTGGCAAAACTTGCCGATGATCAGCTTATCGCCGTTCCACTCATAATGATGTGTTACATGGCTTTCAAATTCTGAATCAGCAATATAAGTGAAATCCCCGACGATAATATTGTTTTTTTTGATCATCGGTTTCACATAAATTTCTTTGTCATATCCATGAATAGGATGAACCACCATAGGATCAGGTTTTATTCCGTTTTTCATTGTGTTCTGCTCCCTAACTCACAGACTAGCGCGAACCTGTTCCACCCTCCGGGTTCTCAATCCCGTGCCATTATGCGGATGAAGGGACTTGAACCCCCACGGCAAAGCCACAAGAACCTAAATCTTGCGTGTCTACCATTTCCACCCCATCCGCCTGCTGAAATTTTATAACCGGCGTAAAATCATCGCAATACTGGCGAAACTTGTGGGGTATCATAATGCACAAAAGAGAGGGGCTTTCGTTTTAAGAACGAAAAATTACAAACAGTACTTTGTCCCACAAAATTTTATTGTGCAAAAATACATTATTCGTTTTTTAATTAAAAAACGACCTTTTAAATTATTTGAATTCTCATTCGTCTCACTACTGGCGAGGAACGTCTATATGTTATCTTTTGGTTTCTCACCAGTTTTCACGGTTTGCGTAAGTATTGTCTTTTTTAATTAAAAAAATCGCTGCCATTTCCTTTTAAATTTATTTCCAAAACACGGGATGGGTAAAAAACCTCGTCTTCAGGCGAAGACTTTAGCGTAATGTGGGGGGGATATACAGAAGAAGTCCGCATAGTGTATACGATATAAAATACCGCGCAGTATTCTGTGCGAAGTATTATACGGTAATGTTGTAGAAAGGTGTATAAAAGTGATAAGGGAGGTATGCTCTGTCAACTACAGGCATAGTGAGCGGAAATGTGAACATCAATCACATACGTATGCTAGTTCCTGTTCCGCCGCACCTCTCAGTGTCGGAGGGCGTACGGCATATAAGGGGTGGAAGGTGGCAGAAAACTGTGAGGAGGGTTTTAAGAATTGAGAAGACAGCACCGTGGATGATATCTGTAGTCGAGAGGATATTTTGTCGCAACATCAGGAGAGACAAGTGTAAAGGACGTACAAAAATATATAGAAGAACAAATAAGTAGGATAACTTTAGGATTTCCGAGTTCTAGGCGTTTACTCTTTTAATTCGCTTTTCAAGCGTGAGCTAGAACCACCGGCTTCCAGCCGGTAGGGAATCTATTATTCTCGACGTTTGATGAAATTCGTGATTTTCTCAAGCTCTTGACTAGTATATTTACAAAGCGAACACGTCAGAAATCGTTATATGGCATATTCTTGTTAATTTTTCTCAATTGTACGGTATTTTCAAAAACATATATCTAATCCATATGCATACAAGACTTTCAATATACTCAATGGCGTTGTTTTACGGGCGTTTCTACTCTTCAAATTTTTGAAACGCTAGCCGGTAGCCTTCTTTATATACTGCCTCAGCTTTGACTTACTTACTACCTCCTACACTTTCGACACCAGTTCTTCCTGCCTTATGCTACGCCTTGTAGAAGTAGCAGACGATGCTGGTACGTAGACACTTCCCCGCATACCAGCCTCGATAGCAATCGTAGGTATTTATGAAAAATATTTGTCAATGGTTTTCCACCATTCACCTCCTTGCCACTTGAGTTTTTCGGAAATCATGTCGTATATATACTTGATATTTTCGTATTTCTTATCAAAATTAGTTTGCTGCAGCAAAATATCCGCCACTATAAAATAGCTTTCGCCGCGCTCTTTCCAATACTTATATTCATCTTCGGATTCTACACGTTCTACATCGCCAAAGTACACATTCGATAGTTCATACCGTCCAGCAAGCAATTTCAGAGACTTGATAATTACATCAGATGTATTGAAAAATTTTCTTTTCAACGTAGTGGTAGCATTGTCCAATTTTTCATACTCTGATATAATATCTTCTTTCACTTTTTGGGTAATATAATAGCCTACACCATCCTCTAGTTTTAATTTTGGTAACATTTCGAATGTCAAGTTCTCCTGATTTTGCAAAAATAAATCTAATTTCTTAAATTCGTCCGTATCGGTTAGATTGCAACTTTCCAAATGTTTTATATGCTTCTTCAGCTCACCAAGCACGGCTTCATTCGTAGACCAAAAACATTTAATACGACCCGAATCAGGCAAAACAGACAAGGCTTGAAGATCTTTATTGATGAGCATTGTTATTGAATACGGAATCGTTCCCCATTCTTCTATATTTTCAACGGTATCGCTGATTGAATTAATCAATTCATTATTTTTTACACATTTTTCGTTCAACGCTGACAGAGTTTGCACTTTCTTATCCAAGAACGAAAGATCGTACCCCAAATTCGCACCGCTTGTTATTTCCAACTTTTGCAACATATTCATTTGATCATCCAATACATACCGTTCACTGGTATGATGTTTTATATAATATTTGTCAGGGGTATTTTTTATATATCTACAATAAAATTGTCCCACCGGAAGTTCACTGATATTCTTATTCCTGAGCTTTTCATCAATGTTTAAATTGCCGTATATGATCTGTCCATAGAAGCATTTACTTTCCTTTTCGAATTTGAAGCGTCCGACAACTTTTGGTGCGATCTTGAAACACTCTACTTCAGTTCCTTTATTAGCCAAGCAATGCTTATACGAAGCCGACTTTTTAACCTTTCGCATTTCATTCAGATAATCACACAAGCGCGTGGCATTTGCGTATTTCTCAATATCCTTTTGTGCATCGAGGATTTTTTGCTTCCAAAAAGTATATTTCGAAAATGTCAGCAAGAAGTTAACTGTGCTAGACACAATGTCTATAGTGATATTTTTTGCAGTTTTGAGATCACTCAACGACTGGTTAATAACATTACGCATCAGGAAAGCGTTCCAATTTGCCCCTGAAAACAAAGATAAATCAGCATCTTTTTTGAAGACAACAATCTTATCGGCTCCGTGATTTTCAAGGACAGCGTTTTCCGCCAGCACATCTCGCATATATTCCCAAACAGAGCTTTGAAAGCGCTTGTCATCAAGCCACCTCGCATGTTTCTGATTTTTTCCAAAAATCTCTTCATCATCTTTCAATACATTTGAGAGCCAAGCCTTCCAGCTCTCTTTGTTTGCAAACCAAATAAAACGGCTGGAAGTAGTTATTTTTTCACCAGCTTCGCCTGGGATAGTCGGGGCGGCTAGCCCCCCCCCCCCCCCCTCCCCGAGTGGACTTTTACCCAAATCTGAGGCAAAAGACGCCCCTACCAGCGTATACATTGTAAAGATAATACTTAAAATTTTGCGCAACATATCAAAACCATGTCCTATACCACAGTTTCAGTATATCATAGACTATTGCATTTTGCAATTCGTATTTATTTTTCTGCAAAAGAGATCCCAGAAAAGCGACAATTTACTCTTGCGCTTCTGTGGTAATCCTCTCATTTCGACGAGTTTCTTTAATGCAATAGTTTGTCTATGCCAATTTACTACATTTGTTGCAGGATACCCCGCTATCTTGCTGCCGGATGGGGTGTCCTTCATAACACCTGACTGAGCAGCTATAGTTACACCATCCCCTATGTTGAGATGTCCAGCTATGCCGACTTGCCCGCCAAAGAAACATTGATTGCCAATCTTTGTGCTCCCCGCAATGCCGGTCTGAGCCGCGATAACGCAGTATTCCCCTATTTCGACATTGTGAGCAACATGCACCAAATTGTCTATACGAGAATGGCTGCCTATCCTGGTGTCTCCCATAC
Organism: Alphaproteobacteria bacterium; assembly: GCA_017471265.1. GTDB lineage: Bacteria > Pseudomonadota > Alphaproteobacteria > RUG11792 > RUG11792 > RGIG4847. The sequence goes on along the minus strand of JAFUUW010000063.1, from coordinate 5,377 downwards.
TCCCTCGGTCAATTGTACAGTTTGCACCGATCTGCACGTCATCGCCTATGACAACCTTTCCAATTTGCAAGACATCTGTAATCCCAGTCTTACCAACGTGAAAACCGAATCCCTGCTGTCCTATTCTTGCGCCAGATTTTATGTACGCCGATTTTCCAATGAGCGCAAATCCGATTGTTACGTTAGGTTCGATATGAGAATTTTCGCCAATCTCAACTCCGTCAAGGATAGTTACATTGCAATCTAAGAAGGTACCACGCTTGATCACCGCGCCATCGGATATGGAGACAAAATCAGAGATGTAACACCCGTCCTCTATAACAGCACCCTTTGCAATGTATGCTCGGGGTGAGATGAAAGTTTTGCCGGAATTAGAGGATACCCGTTTGGTGGAGTAAAACTCCTTCAGAAGGATAGCGTGGGCGAGATATGGCTCATCAACAACCAACGGGACAACTCCTTCCGGCACGAGATGTGTATGATCCTTTGATATAACACAGGCAAATGCCTTTGTGTTAGCCAGGGCATCTACGTACTTCGAATTGTGAAAAAACGTTATGTCTGAGCTGGTCGCTTCATCAATCTTGGCTATATCGGTAATGTGCTTTGTCGGTGGGCAGTTATTGGGAACGGGCAAGGACAAAAGTTCGCAAATTCGTCTGAATGTGAGAAATTTCTTTTTATCGAAAAATCTTTCGTCAATCATTCTTCAGCCTCTCCAAATCTACCGATGGTAAAATTTCGTCCAATCTCTTAATGACGATATCCGTTATATCTATGTTGTCAGTGCTATAAAAGACATTCAGCAGATTTTGAGTTCTCTTGTTTAGGACAATGTCAAGCTCTGCAGTCTCTGCTACGCCTCTTACAACTTCGTCCAGCTTCTCTTGCACCAAATCCGAAAGTTTCAAGTCTAGCTTTTTGAGTTCCTGAATTTTGGCAGCGTATCCAATCGATACATCTTTCCATTTCAACTCTATTTTCGCTAGTTCACCATTTCGTTTTTCCGCGGATAGAGACGTATCGTTCTTTATCGCGTCATAAGCCTTTTTTGTCTCATCCTCTCCCTTTCGTACTTTTCCAATAAGCTCAGATAACATATCGGAGATTTTTTCGTGTCCTTTGAAACACAAAGCCTCAGCTTTCAAACGATCTCCATCTAGTATCGCAGCTCGTGTGGCGTCAAATTTTCGAGGAGACAGCTCGTCGTCGCGCCGTAGAAGATCATTAACGAAGCACGCGGCTACGACGGCTACCCCGGAAAGAGCCCCGACTAAAGTCCAATCTCTCCAATTCACGAAAAAAACACAAAACACCACGCGTACAGCGCTATAGTAGCACAGCGATGAAAGGCGGTTCTTGCTCCCAAAACGCGGAGGGAGCGAAAGCTTTTGCCTTTTGGATGAGCACTTCAGGATGACATATGGGAGGAATTCTCGCAGTGTATGCAACGTAGAGCATATATAGCAACGCGCAGTGTATGGCGCGTCACTGAAAGACGTATAGAAGCGATGAAGGAAGGGGGGCGATAAATGCGTAGACATAATAAATGACCTACCGGCTGGAAATAGTAGTCATCTGATTTTTTGCATATCGCGGAAATTGGTAAATAATCAAAAAATTGTTCTAAAGTAAAAAACTTGGAAAGGTTTATTTACAAAACGTGAAATTAGGTGAAAGTTCTCCCTTCAGACAAACGTTTTTGTGTTGTGGAAGATATGTAATACAAAAAGCTCACATAGTGTATGCAAATAGAATGCCGCATAATATTCTGCGCGAAATACAGTGGCGTGGTGTTATACGTTAATATTACAGGAAGGCATATAGAAGTGATAAAGGAGGTGTATTCAACCAGCTATGTAAATATAGTAGACGAAAATGTAAGTCCTGATCACGTATATATGTTACTCTAGGCATTTCCGTATCTCTCGGTATCGAAAGCAACGCAATACAAACGCAGAATGTTACGGGGAGAAATCCACAGACCAAGAAAAGGTACTGGAGATAGCATCTGTGGACGAGGGGGTATTTTCTCACAACGCCCAGGCATTAAGTGCAAAAGAAGTACAACAATATATAGAAAAATATCATAAACAGAATAACTTTAGGATTTTTCGAGGTCTGAGAGTTCATTTTTTTAATCCGCTTTTCAAGCGTAACTTAGAACTTCGGTCTCCGGTCGGTAGGGTGTACATTAAAACTAAATCTTCCGTTTTCTCCAATTTTCAAAAACATACAACTTTTTCAGACTTGGTCACCTCGACTGTTTCGTCTCAGAACCTCCCCATTAAGCTATTTTTCCTCTATCCAGGGTAGCTATGTGATCCAGTCTTTGCGCGAGTTCTGTATTATGGGTTGCCATAAGTATGGCGGCCTTGTTTTCGCGAGCGAGCTGCCGGAACAGATTGAAGATCATCTCTGAATTCTTCGGGTCGAGGTTGCCCGTGGGTTCATCGGCGATTACCATTTTCGGGCTATTCGCCAGGGCGCGCGCAATCGCTACTCGCTGCTGTTCTCCGCCAGATAACATACGCGGAGTATGACCTAGCCTATGCCCCAGCCCAACTCGCACAAGTAATTCTCGTGCCCGCTCTTCCGTATTGTGTTTCGCTAAGCCCCTTATGAGCTGTGGCATCATAACGTTTTCCAATGCTGAAAATTCCGGAAGCAGATTGTGAAATTGGTAAACGAAGCCGAGGTTCTCTCGGCGTAATTTCGTACGTTCTTCATCTGAAGCGCTGGTAGCATCGACGCCATCTATTATGACGGTGCCGGACGTTGGCTTTTCAAGCAAAGCGGCTATTTGCAAAAATGTGGATTTTCCGCTACCACTTGGACCTACCAATGCAACGCTTTCTCCTTCGCCTATGGCAAAATTCACCTTACGTAAAATGCTGATAAAACCATCGCCTGATTTAAACTGCATTTCGATGTTTCGTAATTCTAGTATCACAACTCAGCAGATGCAGCGGAATAACACCTCGATTTTATCAACTCAAATGCGGTATCACCAGTTTTGACGGCACCGGCTTTGCTACAGTTGAAAACATAAAGTCTGTCGCGTGCGCGCGTCATAGCAACGTACAGAAGTCGCATAAGCTCCTCCTGCTCCTCGGCATACTCCTGCTCCGCAAGTGCGGTGATACCGTTAAAGACCTCATTTTCAGAAGGTTTTATGAAAAACAAAGGTTTCGTTGAATTTCTGGTAGAAGAGAAAAAATTTGGCTCGTTTCGAAAAATGAATTTCGTCTTAGCCTTGGCGGCTCTCAAAGAAAAATCCAAGAGAAATACGGTGTTCGCTTCAAGTCCCTTTGAGCCATGAATGGTCGTCAACCTAAGCTTTGATAGATCATTTTTGTTGGATACCTCGACATCCCCAGTTCGGATATACTTCAGGAATTCCGGAATGTTTTCTGAGGTTTTGGCAGCAAATCTCGTTACCTCATCCATAAAGGCACTCAAAATGGAGCTATCTTCAGTGGAGATATTATGTAATCCGATCACCAGTTTGTAGAAAAACTCACGCAAGTTATTTTCTGAATAAAAGGCAAGAGTTCTGCTCAGGCATTCACACTGCTCTGGAAAATGCGATTTAAGATTGTCAAAAATAGAGGATGTTCGGTTATGGCAAATTGTGAACAAGTCATCATTTGTGAGAGGGGGCTCGAATATGTACGGGCTCTTCAAAATACAAGCCAAAGCATAATCATCATCCCGGCTCGCGCAAACATCCGCAACAGCTAAAATATCCATAACAAGCAGATTACCTGCAAGCAGAACCCTATCTGGTGGTGCTATCTCTACCCCCAAAGCCGCAAGTTCCTTTACGATGCACTTGGAAAAATCATCACGACTTCGGGTGAGTATCATCGAATTCTCATCCCTGAGCTCCGCTATCTTTTGTGCCACATACTTTGCGATATCGTCATTGTCCGCTTTCCCATTTGCATCTTCTCGCTCAAACTCGAGAAGCTCGAAAATACCATCTTCGGATGTCCGATCTGGTATATGTTTCTTGTACTCGACTACATCGCCGCCAAGCGCAGACTTTGCCATTTCTCCTGTAAAAACCTTGTCGACATTTTCCAAAATTCGAGGCAAGGATCGGTAGCTCTTGTCGAGGTACTGTGTTTCCAGTTTTCGTCCAGATTTTTCGAACACCTCCGAACAATAGCTATAAAACTTCAGAAGAAGCTTACAATCAGCGCCTTGAAATCTGAAGATCGATTGCTTGATATCGCCGACAACAAACAGCGTCTTGCGAGAATGTGGATCAGACAGAATATCGTCAGAAAACAGCGATACAAGTTCCCATTGCAGCGGGCTCAAGTCCTGTGCTTCATCTATCATTACAGATTTTATCCTCGAGCAAACCCGGGATATAACGAATTCTTTCGCGTAACTTTTTGTCAAAAGAAACTTCGTTCGCTCCAGCACGTCTGAAAAATCCAGCACATTACGCTTTGCCTTCAGATGTCGGTACTCTTCAATAATTTTTTCAACTAACATTAGAAATGCGCAGGTGGTCTCGATCGTCTGCCGTTTCTTCCTGTTTTGGGAATTCGCGAAGATAATTTCAGCAATCTGCTGAGAAATCGGGTTATCGGAGTGGGGGATTTTTTTTCGGAGGCTTCCCTTCTGGATCAGATACTTTTCCTCCAGGTTTTCGTTCTTGAAACAACGCTCTATGAAGTCGAGCTGCTCTTTGGAAAATTCTCTTTGTTCAGCCAGCGTGAAAAGCTTCGAGATATAACTCTTGTAATCATTCACACTTCCGTACGCACCGAGAAGCTCCGTGAATTTCGAGGAAAGCTCGTATATTTTGTTGACGTATTCCTCTAGCGTATATATCGACAGTCTCTCCGCAAGTTTCTCTAGAGTTTCCTCAGGGATATTCTGCAGGACAGTTTCTTTTGCTTCCCGTAGCAACTCTCGAGCCTCATTCTCTTTCAACATATCGAAGTTCGGCGCAACCCCGGCTTCAAGCGGAAATTGCTGGAGTAGCGATTGGCAAAATGAATGAATAGTCAGGATTTTCAATTGCGAAAGATTGTCTTGGAACTTGAAAAACAGCTTTTCGGCTTTTTCGATATCCGTATCAGATACATCAGCTATCCCCAGGACATCCCTGAGATATTTTTCCGTGTTTTCATTTGCGTTGAGATACAATGCCTCAAGCTTTCTTGACACTCGTCCTTCGATCTCAGCAACGGCAGCATTTGTGAAAGTTATACACAAAATTTCCTGCGGGTCTATGCCTGAAAATAGAGAAGCGATATACCTATTGAGCAACGTCGTTGTCTTTCCAGAGCCAGCTGAAGCAAAAACGAAGCAGGAAGACGAAATATCCACGATAAAACCAGAATGGTGCCCAGAG
>JAFUUW010000062.1 GCA_017471265.1 Alphaproteobacteria bacterium | reverse complement strand
GCTTTGCGGTGAGGTGTCCACTTTGGTACGTACTTCCAGATGCTGTCTTTGTAAAAGCCAACCTTGTCATCTTTCGCGTAATTATCCTGTATCCACCTCGGCGCATCATTCTTATTACGCAAGCATGCAAGATGGAACTTCCACTTCTCAGTGATGCAGAAATCAGAAAAAGCCCGAAACTCAGCAGGGACTGGGATAGTCGGGGCGACTAGCCCTCCCTGAGGCAAAAGGCACCCCTACCAGCACATGCATCACCAATACAAAAATAGTTAAAATTTTAGATATATCATTTATTGCGTTTTTCCGTGCATATCTCTTAAAAAATATGCAGATTATGCAAAAATGTGATACAATATTTCAGAGTTGTTTCTATGGAGGTGAGGGAATTATGAAATCCTCAATCAAAAAGTTAGTCGTATCGCTTGCATCGGCTTTGATGTTTGCCAATTTTTCCGTTAAAGCAAGTGATACATATGTGTTCAGAAATGTCCCATCGGACAAACAGAAAGAAGTGTATGAATTTTATTCAAAATACAGTTTTCCTGGCATTTTGAGCAAAGAAAATCAAATTGATTTTAAAAAGAAATATGTGGGGGGGTAATTTAGTCAAAATATTTGAAACAAAGAAAAATGAGTTTGATTTTATATCTAAAGAAATAAAAAATATAACAAAATCTGAAAAGATCGAGGCTATTCCCGTAACCAAATCCCTGTACGAGCTGATTGCGTACACATGTATGATTGAAAAAGGGAAAATCATCGTAGATGATGAAGGGATAAAGTACAAGGGAAAGAATACAAAGCTTGTCCAAGATTTTTTTGATCCAACAAAATACGATGGAGACTTTTCCATAACCGAGAGATTTAAATTATTCGGGTCTATTCTGTGTAACACGTTTTGGCTTGTGAATGATTATGCGCAGCAATATGTTGATGACAAAGGTGTGAAAGAAGACGCGCTGAAAACGTTGTTGGACAAATTTCAGAACAGAAATATAGATCAACAAATTCATAAAAGTTGTGATAGGCATAGCCTTTTGATTGCAGCACTTCAAAAGGATAAAAATTATGAATATGGGGATGTAGTCAAGACTGAAGGCGCCATCGATGGCTACCTCAAGATTCTTTCTCTAATATCCCCTAAACGGTACGAAGAATATCTGCTAAAACAAAAAAACAAGAATGTTCATTATAGCAACAAAGAGCAGCTTGTGGAGGCAAATAAGACTGCATATCAGTTTATATCCAATTTGGTGAAATATGAGAAACAGTCAGAAAAATATATTTTGTATAGGGGCGGGGAAGGGTCACTTGATTGGGAAACAGCGACGTATAAAACGATATGCTACAGCGATGGCTTGTTTGCCGGCATGTTGGATCCAGAGACGTGGTCTTTGGACATATCCTGGAATCGCCGAATTAGATTGGGGAAGGGCTCTTACCTTCAACGACTGGAACTAGACCGTAAAAGTCTGTTGAATGGCGATTATGCCTTGTTCATCCCACATGCAAATTATTTGTTAGCCACATTTGGATGCGGGGAAATATATCACCCGCGCTCGAAGGTAATGGCTCTGCCGTATATGAAAATCAAAGGTGAGATATGCACTGACGAAAAAGCCCTCGGCATAAATGGAGAAACCGGATTGAATTTCACTCCAAAGACTACACCTGAATACTTTTTACCAGAGCCAGTATGCGATAAAAATTTCACAGGAGATAATTCCGTGGATGATGAAGAATGGAAAAAACGCATTACCGGTGATGTGAAGAAGTGGAAAACAATAAGGAAAATAAGCGATTTATGCAAAGAAACGTCATTCATAGATGTTTCTGGTAAAAACCATATCTAAGAAAAAGCTTAAACAATTCTATCTGGTTTGGGGATGCCACAATCCCCAAATCAGTCGGCATGTATACGACATAGTCATAACCAAGAGAAATTTACAGCTCAGTAATAAACAGGTATTTTCCGAAAAGCCCAATTCCCCCTTGCCCTACAGCAAAAGATTTGGTAGCATCGGGAAAGTGAGCCTGCCTGCTTGGTGGAATTGGTAGACACAACAGACTTAAAATCTGTCGCCTACTAAGGCTTGCCGGTTCGAGTCCGGCAGCAGGTACCATGTGTGTTTTTGTGTGTTGAGGCGTTATGAAATTGAAAACGAAAAGCAGCGCGAAGAAACGCTTTCGCTTCACTGCTTCGGGTATGGTAAAGACCGCGCAGTGCGGTAAGCGGCACAATATGCGCAAACGGAGCAATAGGATGCTGCGAAACGCTCGTGGTATGACTTTGATGCATCCTAGCGATGCTAAGAAGGTCTCGGCTTTTTATTTTCATGTTTGATGGAAGGTAAACTATGGCACGCGTAAAAAGAGGTATGGCTGCACACGCAAGGCACAGAAAGGTTTTGTCTTTAGCTAGAGGATTTCGTGGGCGTTCATCGACTTGCTTCCGCCCGGCACTTGAGCGACTGGAAAAGTCCTGGCAGTACGCTTACCGCGATCGTCGAAACAAGAAGCGTGAAATGCGCGCTCTGTGGATACAACGTATCAATGCTGCAGTGCGGGAATTGGGGATGAAGTATTCGACCTTCATTAACGGGTTGATGAGGGCAAAGGTATCCGTCGATAGAAAGATACTTGCCAAGTTGGCGTTGGAAAATCCCGAAGTAATGAAAACGTTGGTCTCTAAGGCTCAGGCTGCGTTTGCTGGAACGGCTGAAAAAAATAAAAAAGTTGCCTCTGTCTAGCCTTATTTTGCGGTCGTGGCGGAACTGGTAGACGCGCAGCGTTGAGGTCGCTGTGGAGAGATCCGTGGAAGTTCGAGTCTTCTCGACCGCACCATTGTCCTTTGTAGGATGGTGGGGTTGCTATTTGGCTTTCCTGAGATGTTACAGTGGCGTGCGCTTGAATGAAAACCTAGATATATCACAAGGTTCTGGCAAAGAGTAATTTTAACATATATTTGAGATAGGGGGAGTGTCGTTGTGTTTATTTCTAGAATATTGAAAGAATGAAAATCCATGCCTTTAATCGAACAATTTAGTATAGCGTGAGGTATGCTTTGTCAACTATGTGGATATAATAAGTGAAAATGTAAGCTCCGGTTACATGCATATGCTAATCTTGGCACCTCCGCACCTCCCAGTATCGAAGTGCGTGCGACGTATAAAGAAGATATTTTATGGCAGTATCCTAACAAATAAACGCAAAAAAATATAGAAAACCACATAAATACGCTAGCTTAAGTATCCTAAAAATTATTCCTTTAATTTCGCTTTTCCAAGCGCAATCTACAACTTCAGTTGCTAGTTTATCTGTTTCTCTACCGCCGGTGTCTACATCCACGACAATATCCAAACAATTGCAAAGTGGATTATGGCGATGAAGACTGCGGCGCTGGCTATGTCTTTTGCCTTTTTTGAGAGCTCGTGTTTTTCCAGGCTTATCCTATCGATGGTTGTTTCAATGGCAGAATTCAAAGCTTCGGCAAGCAATATCAAAACGTATGCAGAAAACATATAAAGTCGCCACAGCAGCAGGGTATTCCTGAATAGCTCCACCACTACCAGAAAGACGAATATCGCCAGCTCCTGCGAGAAGGCACGTTCCCTCAGAAGATAACGAAGCCCGCTGAGAGAGTAAAATAAAGCATTTTTGATTGCGCGTATCCTCACGTGTATAAAACAGCTACACCCCCCCCCAGATCCGGCGAAATAACGCGAACTTCTTTACGCTGTCGCCACCCTCAAGGTTATTTCGATGCGCAATTTGTTTTGCTAAAACTTTCTCAGCATCAGAAATAACTGGAGCCCTCGGGTATTCTATCTTCCTGTTCGGGGTATCTTTTCTGAACTGTATATACCCAAAGCGTCCGCATTGATCATTGCCGTTTATATAAAACAAGTTTTTCTCTTCGTTTGGATTTCTTATATCCCATCCGAGTAGACGCGCTACGGATTTGGCGATTTCATAATGTGTCGGGCAAAAAATGCTACGCATTTTTTCCATAAAATCAGCGTCGTTGCTTTGAAACATAAATGGAATTTCGGCATTTAATCCAACAAGATGCCCGTGAGAAAACAAGCCGTCTTCGCCCAAAAGCTCGTTGTGATCCGAAGACCAGATTATATAAAAACGCCCGGCTTTCTGCTTGTTGAAGCGATTGAATATCCCAGAAAGGATACGGTCGTTATAAAACATCCCGCTATCATAGTAATCGACAAGTTGATTTCCAGAACCACTGAGTATTTCATTCGGAGCTAGCCGTTTTGAAAATTTTCGATATGGGGTATGGACGCAATTTTGGTGAAGCACGATGAAATCGCGCCCGGAAAAAGCCTCGGCTTCGGAGAGATTATCCAGCAACCAGAACAGGTAATCATCGGAAAGCTCCTCGGATTTATCCAAGTCGAAGTGGTCATTCCGCAAGACATCGATATACCGTGTCCCACCTATATTGGAGAGTTCACCGGGCAGCTGATCAGAGAGATAAAACGTCTTGAAACCGTTCAGCTTCGCTAGCTTGAACAAATTCGTATCGTCGCTATAAATAAGTTTCGTATTGTCAGGTTCGTATATGACGTTCATCATAAATTTGTTTGCTGTCCTCGTGCATATTCCCCCCATTCCCTGTGCGAAATGGAAATTGCTCAACTTGGCAAGCTCTTTGAGCTGCGGCGTCGTTTCTCTATCGTATCCGAAAAGAGACATATGCCGGAAATTCGAGCTTTCACCAAGTACATAAACTATGGTTATTGGCTCGCTATCATCAAATCCAACATTTTTTATTTCATACGGCAAATACTGCCTTGGATGGTAATCTCTTTTCAAAGCATCACAATAGATACACAGGCTCTTCAAACCATTATCAAAAGCAAAACGGAAAGGGTTTGGAGCAGGATTGCGTTTTTGGCAGTTCGAGTAATAAGCACCACAGAATGTGCCAAGCAAAATCACAGTACCAACCACCGATCTTTTGACATTCACCTTCAGCAGGAAAAACATAAGTGCGAAAGGTATAAACACAACAGGTAATACAAGCCAATGATCCGCAAACGCATTAACAGCCTCCTCAGCTATGTCGTGGTAATCCGCAAAGATAGCATAGAAATCATACGGAGAAAGTGGCGAACCGAAGTACGATATGTGTGAAAACTGAGCCAGCTGTAAAAAAAGCAGAAAAGCAAACACGATCCACGTCAAAAAACGAAGTTTGTTGAACACAAGTCCGATAGATAGTGGGGCAAGCAGCTTCAACACATTCATTGCTGTTGGATATTGGAATGAGTTGTTAGCAAACGAAAACAACACGTCTGGCAAAAGCAGCGATGCCGCAACACCAACAGAAACAACTATGCCTCGCACAAATTTTTTGGACATGAACACAAAGGCCTCCGATTATTTTCGTCCGAGCACAACCCTGTTGACATAACACTGTTGCGCCATACTGAATATGTTGCTGATCGTCCAATAAACAACGACAGCAACAGGGAATGATGCACAAACGTACGTGAAAACCACAGGCATAATGAGCATCATATTTTCCTGCATCTTCTGCTCACTCGATTTCTGTACCGTACTACGAGCAGCACCAAATGACGAAAGTTTCTGCTGCAAAAACATAGTAAGTCCCATAACGAGCGGCCAAACGCCTATTTGCAGAAAGCTTGGCGGCGTCCAATCTATGAGACCAAATAGGTTAAATAGGCAAAGAGGATCAGGCGCGGACAAATCGCGTATCCATCCAAAGAGCGGAGCGTGTCGCATCTCAATGCTTATGAAAAATACCTTGTAAAGGCAGAAGAATATCGGCGCTTGCAAAAGCATAGGCAAACATCCGGACAAAGGCGAAACTTTCTCCTTCCGGTAAAGAGCCATCATCTCCTGGTTCATACGAAGCTTATCGTGAGCGTAGGACTTCTGCAAAAGAGCTATCTTTGGTTGCAAAGCCCGCATTTTTGCCGCGGACAGGAATGATTTTTTCATAAGCGGGTACGTTATGAAGCGGAACATCAACGTCAACAGCAATATGACCAATCCCATATTTGGCAAAGCTGATGCCAGAACATCCATAAGTTGTATCAAAGGCTTGGTTATTATGAAGAACCAGCCGAAATCGATAGCCATCTCGAATTTGTCGAGATTTCGCGTATCGCGGTAATTTTTCAAAACGCGTATATCCTTCGGCCCAGCAAAAATGGAATAATGCAGTTCGACAGCAGCATTCGGCGCGATATGCACATCTTCGCGGCGCATCAGAGAGATCTTGTATGCATCTTCAGACGTTTTTTCATACGAAACCGCGGACTGATCCTTCTCATTCACAACAGAGCAAAGCCAATATATGTCAGTGTACCCCAGCCAACTGCATTTCTTGAAGGTCGTGCGGTCATCGATATCACCGTACTTCACCTCCTCGACTTTGCCGTCAGAAGATCCGACCAACCCCTCATGCACAACGGCATAGTTGTCATACTTCGGATTGTCTCGAACTAAATCGGAACTGGCTCCCAGGGTTACGCTTTTGTCGGAAGTGTTGAGCACACGATCCCGGATATCAAGCATATACCCATCATCAACAGTTACAGTTCTTTCAATATCGAGACCACCTTTTGTTCGAGCTTTCAGAACAACTTCTCTACCATTTTTTGTCTCTATGCGAGTCCAAAATGTTTCACGTGAAACATTTTCATTGTTTGTTTTGTCGTTGTAAGATATCGCATAGAAAAATTGCGACTTCGTATCCTTCGGCTTGAGTAGCATAACGTTTTTGCTGTCGTCAGCCGTCGTTTCTTTGAAGCCCTTCAGTGTCAAGGCGTCGATAACTCCCCCCGCCAAATCCACCGAGGCTGTTATATGCTCATTTTCAAATGACACACGCGATTTCCGCGACATAGCGTCATCCAGCGAGATGGTAGGCTTTGCCACCGGAGCTTTAGGCTTCTTTTCCTGGTGTGTGGTATTGGTTTCCGCCGTGTCTACCGGGCGACCGAAGAAGTAGTCGTACCCAAACATAAACAGCATAAAAAACACCATAGCTACAATAAAATTTTTTGAGCTATTCTGGTCATTGTTATCGAAAGACATCTTTACTCCAAAGGGTTAACTCAATTCAAGGAACGGGATCGTAGCCACAATTCGCATATTTCCTGAAGCCAGGACGGCAGCGTAAAATTCTGCGAACCACCAGCACGCACCCCCTCAGTGCACCGTATTTTTCAATGGCCTCGATGGCATACGCAGAGCATGTCGGGACAAACCGACAACACGGATGCCGCCCTGCCGAAGCTGCACGGTATAGCCTGACAAGCAGGATGCAAAACCTATTTAACACGTGCAAACTCACTCTCTTTCGCCTTCCTGAGAGCATACAAAAAATCGCAGCGTAGCACCGAAAATTCCAAGTCCACCGTCCACTTTGTCGCTATAAACACGAAAAAACCTCCTGGAACAAATTCTGACGAAAACTCGCGCGTCAAAGCCCGCAACCGACGCTTGGCGAAGTTCCGTGAAACCGCGCCTCCAACTCTCCGACTTGCAGTATATCCAACAGAGATACCTCCTCCATTTCCCAGCTTGCAAATGACGACAACACTTTTTGTCCTGAAGCAAGAACCATTTTTAGAAACATCCAGAAATACGGAGCGCTTTCTTATAGTGCTTATGCAGAACGATTGCCCATCAACGGAGGTTATCTGGCGTTCACGCACTCAGCCTCTTGCGCCCTTTTGCTCGCCTTGCTGCCAAAACCTTCCGCCCCCCAACTGTAGCCATCCTGGCAAAGAAACCACACCGCCGCTTTCGAACCAAATTACTTGGCTGGTACGTACGCTTCGTGCTCATATGAAAGCCATCTCAAATCCCAACATTCGCATTCTAGCATATATTTACCACGATGGGGAGTAGGGGGTCATTTCGCTCCTGGAAAAGGGTAGTCTGTCGTTTATACGTGCATGCAGTCCCCCATTTCCCTGGCCTTTAAACTTTGTCATCAAAAATGAAAAAGAACGAGGCAATTGCGAAGGAAACGATGACGATATGCTAGCAAGCATAGGCGGCAACGAGTGTTTGTATGCACCTAAGAAGTAACTGAGAATAAATGTTACGAATTATTGTTTTTTTCAAAAGGGGCGAAGAAAAAGCCCTGATTTGCCGAGCGGCAGTCAAGCCTGAAGGGCGCAGCCCAGAAAGCAAGCGTTAGCGCAGCGAGGCTTGACGGCTTAGCGGAAAGGCAAATCAGTACAATGCGACCCGCCTTTTGGAAAAAATAATTTATGATACTTGTAAGACTAAATCCATATATGGAATAACTCTCAATTTCTGAAGTTGTGTATGTTAAATCCTCCATTAAAATGGCACTTTCCAGCAGCTAGCCTGGAAGGCGTTTCCGATTGTTGTAATAATTTGCACATTTCGAGTTTCCTATTAGTGAAATACTTTAATAATAAAACTCAGCCGTAACACAATCATAAATTAGCTAAAAAAAGACTATTGCGTTAAATAAAAATCGAAAAACAATCAGTAACATACTATGAGGCATTCGCATTGCTATATTGCACGCTGATGGTGCAGTGTCAGTAATGAATATGCAGTCGGCACAAAATAAAGTTTGCCTTGGTGAAATTTTTGTGGTAGGATAAAAACATGATGGAGTTTTTTTAGGGTAATGATATGTTTAAAAGTTTAACTATTCTTGTATTGGCGCTATATACGTTGGTAGGGGCATCTTTCGCCTCAGATGAAATTTCCCTCGGGGGGGGGGGGCTAGCCGCCCCGACTATCCCAGTCCCTGCTAAGTTTCGGGCTTTTTCTGATTTCTGTATCACCGAGCAGTGGAAGTTTCACCTCGCGTGCCTGCGTAATAAGGATGATGCGCCGCGGTGGATACAGGATAATTACGCGAAAAACGGCAAGGTTGGCTTTTACGAAGATAGCATTTGGAGGTACATACCAAAGGCGATT
>JAFUUW010000061.1 GCA_017471265.1 Alphaproteobacteria bacterium | reverse complement strand
GATCGAGTATCTCGTGATTGTATATAACCTCGTCGATCCCCTGTTGGGTATCGGTCTTTCGCAGCACCCATTCAACGGATGCAAGCGCTCGTGAGATCAGCTGCACGCAGCGATAAACGACGACGTTTTTCTTGTAGCCAGTTTCTGCTAGGTCGCAATAATCCGTCGACGCAAATGTGCGCGCGGTTCTGTATGACACCAGAGCAGATTTTGTATCGCAAGCCTTGGCAGACGAATAGCTTTTGAAAAATTTTGAAAACATTTTTGTCCTCTTTAAAGATACAATTTGCCAATTTAACCTCCATTACGTTTTGCAACCGTAAAGGGAAGAATGCGTGAACACACCGATTTGCCGGCGTTGTTCCACCGCAATTTTGCTGAAATTCCACACGTTACATTGGTACCTCCTTGTTAAATTTGAAAAATATCAGAAGTTTGACGGTTTCGCAGTGTCGGCACTAATTCCGCATTACACACACCCACTCACAGCGGAATTCGGCGCTTAACTGACTTTTCGTACTTTTCCATTAATTCGCGTAGTAAACGCTAATCTCAGTTTTGCAGCTCTGAAAGCACTATGTCAAACAAAAAAAAGTCCCATAAAATTTTATGTTTTTTGAAAAATCAGAAACGCCGCGTACTTCAAAAGCGACGGAGTTGGTGGAAAATGTGTAAGCTCGCCTGTTGGCTTTGTTAATTTGCCTCGAGTTTGAAACATTGTATTTCTTTCACACATCATATATGTATACATTATAGTTTAATTTAAAATAGATTACAAGAGTCTTCACTATGTTTTTGATGAATGTCTGTTCGCTTTTTCGGTTAAATTCAGGGGTTGACACGTCCTCTGTTTTGTTGGTAGTATATAACTGCTTCTCAAGTGGAAGGTATTTTGCTATCTCTACGCGTGATATCTTTTATTGGGAGGCACATGTAATATGTTAAAATTTTAGACATTATACTATACTTTCTCTCCCGTCAGGGAGAGAAAGTTTTTTATTGTCCTCCCTTCCCCTCACGCACTACCTGCGTGTGTCAATTTTTTAGCATTGCGTTTCCCGACAAGAACTATGTCAGCCTATCCGCCAAAGAGCGCAAGAGTCGGCAACGAGTAGTGATTGCCCGCGCATTGTACTCTCCCCAAATATACAAAACAAAAATTCCTTCCCGGCAATACAGAAGGGAAGATAGCTCTCCTCAACGTTTCACTTTACGAATGGCGCTACTTCCTCGACGAAGTTCGTTCCGCCTTTTCAATCCCTTCGCAAAGTATGGACGCCTTGAATGCAGACATAAATTCCGCCTTGCTTGAGCGCGGGCTAGTGTGATACCCTGTAGGCGGCTCGGGGTGGCCTCGAGCAGAATTGTTCGGCAGTGGGGTTTTCCGATGCCCTTTGAGGTTTCTATGGCTCTGTTGCTTTGTTTTAATCGGAAAGGAATTTGAAATGTCTGTAAATTTTTCTATGCGTCAGCTGTTAGAGGCTGGAGTTCACTATGGGCACGTTACCAGGAAATGGAACCCGAAGATGGCT
>JAFUUW010000060.1 GCA_017471265.1 Alphaproteobacteria bacterium | reverse complement strand
TTGTGTTGAGATATTGAACAACATATCTGTAATAAAAATGTGTTTTTCTGAATTGCGTAGACATGATAGATAAGAACATGAGTTCTAATCACGTAACATACACTAGTTTCGGCCCCTCCGCGTCTATCAGTATCGAAAGTCGCACAATAGGAAAAGTAGCAGGAAACCGTTAGGTGAGTTGTAGGAATTAAGGAAGCGATACTGGGGACAACACCTGTGGGCAAGACAGTGTTTCGTGGCGACGTACGGACAGGTAAGTGCAAAGGGGACAAAAATGTATAGAGGTGCAAGAGGCACATCATAAGCAGGATAACTTTAGAATTTCTGAGTTCTAAGAGTTTACTCTTTTAATTCGCTTTTCAAGCGTGAACTAGAACTACCGGCTTCCAGTCGATGGGTTATCTGTCAAAAAATCGTCTAATAGAGCAAATAATTAAGCATCATAGACTAACCTCATTATTTATGCTAAACTATAAATTTTAGTTAAAAGTGCAATATAAACTTTTCAACTCGAACAATTAAGCTATCTTCGTATCCCTGCAAATACATAGTGAAATTTACGTATTCATCATCCTATGTGTAGGCTGAAGAGGTATACATTCAACATTCTGCCTCCATTGCATCTTTCCAGAGGCGTTGAAATTGTGGTACAATACCCGTAGTTTTCGGTTGTTTTTGTTGCTATGTTTTCTTCGGTTCGCAGTTGCATTTCACAGGCATTGCAGCAAACATCAAACGGTGAAGTCGTTGTTTCGCCAAACGACATACTGCTTGAGCAACCGAAGGATGAGGCTTTGGGAGATATCTACACGAACGCCGCTATGGTGTTTTCGAAAAAGCTGAAGATGCCTCCGAGAGCGCTTGCCGAAGTTATATGTGAGTCGTTGCGTAAGAACGAGGTTGTAACAACCGCTGAGGTCGCAAATCCAGGTTTCATAAACATCAGATTGAAAAATTCAGCTTGGCAGAACGTCGTTGCCGATATAATCCAGAATGCAAAAACTTACGGATACTCGAATTTGTACGATGGTAAGGCAGTGAATGTCGAATTTGTTTCGGCAAATCCGACCGGACCTCTCCATACGGGGCACGCCAGAAATGCCGTTTTCGGAAGCGTTGTTGCAAATTTACTTGAGCGTGTGGGGTACAAAGTTACTCGCGAATTCTACATTAACGACCAGGGTAACCAAATAAAGTCTCTGGCTCGCTCGTTGTATTTGCGCTATGAAGAGGCACTTGGACGCGCCGTATCCGATGCGGATTTTATATCTGATATGTACTGCGGGGCGTACGTCAAGGATCTGGCAAAAGAATTAGTCAAGCAATGCGGTGACAAATTCCTAGATAAGGCGGAATCTGATTGGCTTGGTTTTTTCCGCACCTTCGCCATCGATCATATGATGGAAGACGTGAAGAAAGACCTGGCTTCGATAGGCGTTGTTATGGATGTTTACACGTCCGAAGCCGGACTTTGCAAGCGTAACCTTGTTGATGATGCGCTTCAGATTTTGCAAAAGCATGGCGATATCTACGAAGGCGTTCTGCCGAGACCAAGGGGTATTTCTGCAGATGATGAGTGGGAAGAACGACCACAGACGTTGTTTCGATCAACAAAATACGGCGATGATATCGACCGTGCTATAAAAAAGTCGGATGGCACGTGGACGTACTTCGCCGGAGATTTGGCATACCATCTCGACAAATTCCAGCGTGGATATACCAAGATGGTTGCTGTTCTCGGAGCTGATCACAATGGGTATGTCAAGCGTCTGAAGTCTGCGGTTAGTGCACTGAGTGGAGGGAAGGCTGAGATAGATATAAAGCTGTATCAACTGGTTAATTTTCTTGAAAATGGAACGCCTGTCCGTATGTCGAAGCGTGCCGGAAATTTTATAACTCTCCGCGATGTTGTCGAACGTGTAGGAAAAGATGTTGCCCGGTATATGATGATTTCACGGCATCACGATGTGATGATAGATTTCGATTTTGTGAAGGCTGTGGAACACTCGATGGATAATCCACTTTTCTATATTCAGTATGCTTACGCTCGTATATGCTCCGTCTTCAGACATTTTGAGGCGGAAAATGGAAAGTTGGATGAAAAAGAGCTTGCTACCTGCGACAAGTCATCGCTTTCTGATAGTGCTGAGCTGTCGCTCATAAAGGCTCTTGCATTTTGGACTGAGCGCGTGAAAGCCGCGGCTCTGGCTATAGAGCCTCATAGGATCCCGACGTGCTTGCAGAGTATAGCTGCACTTTTCCATTCGCTGTGGAATAAAGGAAAGACAAATACTGAGTTACGATTTATAGATAAAACGAATAAGCGAGATACCTTAGCTCGATTATCTTTGCTCCTGGCAATAAAGCGGGTTATTGAAGATGGATTCAATATAATCGGCATAACGCCTATGTCGGAAATGAGGTAAGGCTTCACGGTGGGATATATGTTGGATAATTTCCGAAAGAAAAAATCGCAGGATACGAGACAGCGCTATTTGAGGTATGGCGATGTCTTTATGTCAGGAGGCGGCTCGAAGCAACGAAACCAACCTCCACGTCCAAGCTTTTCCCCTCGCCGTGATGAGCAGTTTTTGCAGCACGATGAGTCGCTATTTGAGGAACAGTACGATTATGAAGCGGATGCAGATGTTCTTGATGAACCATCTGTGCGTAAACCTATTCTGCGTGAGCCTGAGTACTTTTCTGATCGAGATAGCATAATCAATGAAAAGATGTTGCGCTACCAGAAGCGTAAACTTCCGCCACTTCAAAGGTATTCACCGAACTCTCACCGTGATCAGTATGCGGAATTCAATCGGGCGTACTGGGATGAAGAGGATAGACGACCGCAGCGCCAGGGGGGAAGTGCCCTCGGTGCCCTCTGGCAGAAATTTCTCCTGACCTTTGCCGCTATTTTGTCTCTTGTCTGCTTGTCTTGGATTGCCTACAACTGGAGCTCTGGCAAATCGCGCGTATCCACTAACTCCGATGGCATTCCGATAATAGAACCTGAACAACCGTACTTCAAAGTTCTTCCTGAAAATCCAGGTGGAGCTGAAATCGCGTACCGAGATAAGGCAGTGTATGGCCTGCTCGATGGCGAAACTTCAGCTGCAAAGGCTGAAGAGGATCTCTCGATGTCGCAGGAAGAAGTTGCTCCCCTTCCGGAGCAACGCGGCGTTGAGGAGTATTCCATCGTGGACGACAAGGTTTACTACATCAAGATATCCGCTGGAAAGGATAAGCAGGTTTTGCTAAACGAGGCTCAACTACTGAAGAAACGGCACGCCGCGCTATTTGACGGGAAAGTTTGCTCCGTCAAAAAAGTAAGCAATGCGGCGGGCGAGCAAAAACACGCTATCTTGATTGGGCCATTCGATACACAAGACGCTGCAATCAATACCGCTCGAAACATCGGCGACCGCTGCTACGTCATATCAGTGAGGGAGTAGGGGGATAGCCTTCTTCTGCGTCTGGAAAAGGGGTAAGAATAACTGAATACTACCATAATCATGACAACACCAAGACAAAGTTTATTCTTTTAATCGCTCCACAGGTGTGCCACAAAGTATATTCGTATTCAGCTGATATATGTCCAATTCCTCAAAAATCCCCCTCATCTCTTCACGCTCCTCACTGCTGCGAGGTGGGCTTTATAGTCCCTGCTGAATATATGTCCCGTGTGCTCCTTATTTGCCACGAAGTAGAGGTAGTCTGTCTTCTCCGGCGTCATTGCTGCAAGTATGGCGTCTTCTCCCGGGCAGCATATCGGATTTGGTGGCAATCCTGCGTTGCGGTACGTATTATAGGGCGACGGAAACTGCAAGTCCCGCCTAGTCAGCGCCCGCTTGAGCTTCCCTAGTCCGTTCGAAAGCGTATAAACCACCGTCGGGTCGCTTTGCAGCCGCATCTTTATTGCCAGGCGGTTGTGGAAAACCGACGATATGGTACGCCTCTCCCCTTTGTTCCCACTCTCTTTCTCGATTATGGAGGCGAGGGTTATCACCTCATCTGCTGACAGGCTTGTGCTATTTTTTACCAGCAGTTTCTGCCGTACCAGCTGCATCTGTTCCCGCATTTGAGCAACCAACGACGCTTTGGTATCCCCAAAATAATAGAAGTACGTATTCGGAGCCAAAGATGCTTCGGGTATTTCGGCAGGCACTTCGCCAAACAAAAGCTCATTTCGATCAATGATGTCGGAAATCATTTTCACCGTGTACCCCTCTGGTATAGTCAGCTTGTGCCGTACCCGTTTTCCATCAAGCATCTTCAGGATTACCGCTATCGCAGGCTCTCCCTTTTTGACCTCGTATTCCCCCGTTTGAATTTTCCGCTTCAGGAAAGGCAGCTTTTCGAGCAGGAAGAACGCCGGAGCGACAGTAAATGAAACATCGCGCTTAACTATACCGTGTATATCATCTCCAGAAACATAGAATAGCGAATGATCATCAAGCCGACTTGGCTCCAAGCAGGCGAACGAGACGGCAGCAAAAAACGCCACAACAAACCAAAGCTTCGCCATAACCGGACGCTACAGAAGTGGTGGTCACAACAGGGATTGAACCTGTGACCCCTACGATGTCAACGTAGTGCTCTCCCGCTGAGCTATGTGACCAACTCAACACCCCTTCAGCATACACTCATACGCCCCCAAGCGCAAGAGAGATTTTGGATTGAACGATGGAAATGTTCGGTGCACGGTTGGAAAATCACAACGTTGAAGAAAATGTAAACTGGGAAACAAGTGGAAAATAGCAATGGAGAAAGTGTTTTTTTGCATTTATTCTAAAAACAGGAGATGGAGGAAATACTTCAACTTCGGGCGTTACGATATAGGATACTACGTAGTATTCTGTACAAGATATAGGTATATGACTTTATACAGTAACATTGCCGTATATAAAAGGGAAAGGTAGCAGGAAACTGCAAGGTGAGTTTCAGGGATTAAGAAAGCGATACTGTAGCACCTACAGGCGGGAGAATATTCTATAGCAACGTTCGGACAAATAAGTACAAATGCGGTACAAAAATATATAGAGGAGCAAGATTCACATCATGAGCATGATAACTTTAGAATTTCTGAATTCTAAGAATTTACCCCTTTCAATCCGCTTTCCAAGCTTGAACTAGACCCACCGGCTTCCGCCCGGTGGGTTATCTATTTGCTATATATCTTGCCAAGAGATCAATCAAAAAAACTACCTTTGCAAAAAACATAAAAATAGAATAGGTAACAATTTGTATATTAATTTCTTTTTATTTTTTTTAAAAAGATGCCATTACTCTTCTATCTTATTTTTTATCCGCCTGAGCTGAGGGAGGACTGCAGCAAAGATGCAAGGCGCCACTGATGGTTATTACAAAACCTGCAGCGCAGAGAATCCATGAAGGAATTATGGTTTTTTCCAAAAGGGGCGTAGAAAAATTCCTGATTTGCCGAGCTGCAGTCAAGCCTGAAGGGCTCAGCCCGGAAAGCAAGCGTTAGCGCAGCGTGGCTTGACGGCTTAGCGAAAAGGCAAATCAGTATAATGCGAGCAGCCCTTTGGGGAAAATAATCTCCGATATCTCCTTTTCGAGTAACAGGGATACTGAGTTTCTCCTCAGATAACAGGCACCTTAGAGAATAATGAATTCGTAGTTGCGTTAGTCTGCGAGATGCAGCTCAGAGTTGGGGTTTAGAGCTTTTTGTCGCGTGGAGGTATAGGCACCTCCTGGACGTCTTTTCCCCTTATCTTTTCGAGATTGTGTCTCGTCGTTTGATAGATACTATCTACACGAAATATTGCAAGCCCATCGTCCTCGTTGCCCTGACAATAACGGTTTTCTTTTCTCCCATAATGCGTCGATATTTTCTTTTCCATCATTTCTTCTTTTTGTTGTTACTGTATCCCTTTTGTCACTTTTTTCTACTTCGTCAATATCTTGTGCAAACAGTATTCAGAGGAGAGCTGGAAACGACCGAAATTTACACTCGTTTTCTAGGCAAAGTAGAAATTATTTTTTCAAAAGGGCTGCTCGCATTGTACCGATTTGCCTTTCCGCTAAGCTGTCAAGCCACGCCACGCTAACGCTTGCTTTCCGGGCTCCGCCCTTCAAGCTTGACTGCCGCTCGGCAAATCAGGGCTTTTTCTTCGCCCCTTTCGGAAAAAACAATAATTCTGGATGATTGTTCCGCTATCAGCTGCCTTGTTATCTGCCAGAATTTCTTCATCTATCAATAATACAATTTGATACTTTACCACATCTCTCCATACTTCGCATTCTTTATTCTGCGTATTACTACTCTTTGCCACAAAACTGTTGCATTCTAGCAACGGCCATATTTTCATCTTAGCAAGACCATTCCCCGTATTGCGCGCCCTGCAGACGTCGGGATAGCCTGAGAGTATCAGGGTGTTCTGCTCTGATGTATCCGTTGTTGTTTTGTGTATGAACGCTGGTTTTGTGGGTGTAATTTTTTGAACCGGCTAGATATGCAGACTACGGCGAGATTTTATCAATCAACTTAATTTAATGGATAAAAATGATCAATATAAATATATTAAAAATTGAAACAAATAACAAGGCTGTACTGTTTTCGAAAAATGCAAAACAGGAGATTTTTCCGGCTTCGAAGGTGGATATTGTGCGAAACATAAATGCCGTACCGCTGCAGCGCAAAAACTGCGTCAAGCTCAGGACGGTTATCGAGACGGGAGATACCCCAGATGTCTCAGCATTTGCGAAAAACGCGGTCTTTAGGATATACTCCATCGCGAATTTTAGTCAGTCGGATAAAATCCCAAAGCCTAAGGCATTCGTCGATGGTTCGCTGGAATGTTGTGACGGATACGTTACATTTCGCCCAATATTTAATGCACTTTTGACAAATTTCGCCTGCAAAACCGACAGCTCCGGCACGCAGATATGGAAGTTGGAATTCGAGGAGGTATAGAGAGGGGCGTATGATGATATACGAAAAATATTATGAACAAAAATCAAGAAATTGTGTTGTTTATGCATTGACAATAAATTTCCAGCAAAGTGCTTGAGAACTTTCGAGACACACTCCGTCAGGATGCTCATTTGTCAGAGTTTGCTTGAATGCACGGGCGTAATCTCGGTTGATCGTCGAGTTCTGCGATAGCTCTAGAGCCGTTCGTCTTTCTCTCTCCGCCGTTTCGCGATAAAATATCAACAGTGGGTTCTTCTCTGTGTTTTTCTATGAATGACGGCAAGGATAAGCGGAATAATCTAAACTGGCGGGCTCCCGACAATTTTGTTGACGACATTGAAGATGAAATACGCACGGAGAACTGGCAGCGGCTCTGGATGAAGTATGGCAAAGCCGCTACGGTGGTATGCTCTGCCGCCTTGCTCCTCGTCGGTGTCTACAGTATGTGGCAGAAGAAGGATTTTGCTGACACGGAGGCTATTTCTGCTCGATATACGACTGTGCAAAACCTTATTATGATGGGCAAGCAAGATACCGCATTGCCGCAGATACGTGAGCTTGCGAGTGTCTCGAAGAGGAATTATGAACTCCTCTCCCGCTTTGAGCATGCAGCTATTTTGCGCGACAAAAAGTTGTTGGATGCATTGGCTGAGTACAAAGCGATTTATGAAGACAAGAAGGTGGATGAACCCTTCCGAGAATTGGCGTATGTGTTCTACGTGAATGCTGCTCTCGATTTGCTCCCCGTAAAGGAGATAGATTCTGCTATTGACGGATTTATCGAAAATCTGAAGTCCAAGTATATCGGTGGGGCGTGGGATCTGTTGGCGAAGGAAGCTCTGGCTTTCTGCTATATGAAAAAGGGAGATACGCACGCTGCCAGGGAAGCTCTTGAGGCTCTGGCAAAGACCAACGGAATAACACCGGGAATGTCAGAACGTGCCAAAATGCTTCTTCATTCGCTTGGGGAGTAGTCATGAATTATCGCAAAACTGCCGTTTTCTCCGTCGTAGCATTGCTGCTTGCTGCGTGCGACAAAAAGGAAATATTGCCTGGGAAGAGAGAGGCTATCTCGGGAGTAACTGAGAATATAGGCACTGGACGGTCTGTCGTGAATCCGTCCGCACATATAATTCCATCTCCGGCAGAAAGTATACTCGAGTATGTCGATATCGCAGGAAACAAACGGCATTGCTCCGTGAACTACAGAATGCCGACGTTTTCAAAAATTCTCTGGAAGACTTCGATAGGAGGGTGGTCTGTCGGTTCGGATCCGATAGCCTTTGACGGCAAGGTTTATGTTGTAAATTCTTACGGCAATTTAGTTTGCGTTTCCCAGAACAATGGAGAGAAGCTTTGGGAATTGCCTATAGCTCCGCAAACGGATGACGGTGATTTTTCTGGTGGACTAACCGCTTCGGGAAATACGCTCTACGTATCCGCGAATACAGGAGATGTCATAGCTGTCGATACAGTTTCTCAAAAGGAGCTGTGGCGGAAATCCTTGAAGTATCCCCTCAGAGGCACTCCTTTGATTGTCGGCAATAGATTGTTCGTGAACTCTATTGAAAACCAGACTTTTGCCCTGGATGCCGTTAGCGGTCGGATTATTTGGCAAAAATCCACTTCGGCAGAAAACACCATTATGGCTGCTTCTGGAAGTCCAGCTCTCTTTGGAGATGATGTAATTTGCGCTTATAGCTCTGGAGATGTGAAGTCTCTGCAAGCCTCAAATGGCAGCGGCAATTGGGAGGAAACTCTGTTCTCATCCCACTCGTCAGAAAGCGGTTCTGCCATAACTCATATTGCTGCATCGCCAGTGGTATTTGGGGAAAACGTTCTGGTCGCTACTTCCGAAGCCAAAATGGCATTGTTTGATGTCGCTTCTGGGTTTCGCATTTGGGAAACTGACATTGGCACTATACACACGCCAGTAATCAATAGCAGTTGGATATTTGTCTTGTCTAGCAACGGCTCTGTCATCTGCCTATCTGCCAATGACGGTTCGACAAAATGGTCTGTGAATATATCGGATCTGAAGCAGGAAAAATTCCGCGATGATACGCGTTGGTGCGATCCACTTCTGATAAATGGCGACATTGTCTTATTTAACAACTATGGGGACGTTGCAAAACTTGATATATCGACCGGATGCGTCAAATCTCTTGAACAAATGGAAGAAGGCTTTGCCAGAATGCCAATTATCGTGAATGGGCGTATGTTTGTAGTATCCGATCGAGCTGATATTTATGCAGTCGGCTGACTTCCGTATAGCACTCGTCGGGCGAACAAACGTTGGTAAGTCAACGTTGTTCAATAGGCTGTCGGGAACACGTGGAGCTCTCGTCTTCGATCGTCCTGGGGTTACTCGAGATGTGAAGGAGTGCGTCATAGACGTTTGGGGGCGCCCGGCTGTTTTGCTCGATGTTCCAGGTATGTTCGATTATGCCGAATGCGACAACGATCCTGAACTTATGTCAGCCATAAATGCCAAGCTTCGCGATGTCTTGGCTACTTCCGATCTGTTGGTGTTTGTTTTGGATGGCGTTGTCGGGGTAACTCCAAATGATGCTGAGATCGCTCGTCTACTGAGGAAGAGCGGCAAAGACGTTGTCGTCGTTGTGAACAAAAGTGAGAAAAAATCCGCCGCATTTGCATATTCCGATGCAGTGAGTTTTGGCTTTGCCGACACAATCGAGATTTCTGCAGAACATGGACTAGGCATAGATGATTTGCTTGCTTTGCTGCAAGCTCGGATACCTGAGAATTCCTTCAACGAGCCTGGTATTGCTGACGATGCGATAAAACTCGCTATAGTAGGCCGACCGAACGTTGGCAAATCCACTATAGTGAACAAGCTTCTTGGTGAAGAAAAGCAGCTAGTTGCCGACTTTGCTGGAGTAACAAGGGAGAGCGCATCGAGTTACTTCGAATTTGCCGGGCGAAAAATACAACTGGTAGATACCCCAGGTATTCGTCGTAAATCTCGGGTAATCGATGTGCTGGAAAAGATATCTGTTTCAAATGCCAGGAATTCATACAGAAAAGCAGACGCGGTTATCTTAGTCATAGATGCCTCGACACTTATTGCAGGAGAAATAGAAAAACAGGATTTAACTCTAGCTGCCGATATCGTGAAGTGTGGAAAAGCGCTGGTCATCGCATTCAACAAATATGACAAAACGCCATATGCGCAGAATGACGTGCCGGAATTTCTGAAGCGGAATTTTGCAAAAAGTTTCTCTCAGTTGAAGGATGTTCCATTTCTCTTTACATCGGCTTTAAACAGCAGAAACATTAACAAGATGATGCGGCTTGCAATCGAGACGTACGACAAGCAGAGCCGAAAATTTAAAACATCTGAGTTGAATGATTGGCTGGCCTGGATCAATCAAAGTTCCTTCTTGCAAAGCGGATCTGCAAAATTTCGACTGAAATATATAACCCAGGTCGGCAGTGTCCCTCCGACATTTCTCATCTTCGTCTCTAACAAAAAAAATATGCGAGCCGATCACGAGCGTTTTATCGCAAATAACTTGAAAGAGCACTTCAAGCTGAAGAACATCGTTGTTAACGTCCTATTCCGCGAACAGTCGCGGAAGAAAAATTGACGGCGCGTCAACAGGCACGATGGTACGTTAACCGAGTTTTTTGAATTAGAGAATGTGGGGTAAATGGATTCTGGCAAAATGTGTCGTTGATAGTTACAACTCGGCATTGAGATGTGGCTTCGCCGCATCGTATGGACGGGCTAGGTGCTTCTTTTTGATGCTGTCCCTCTCGGTTTTTCTCTATGCAAATGTCCCAAATTTCTTCCCACTTTTGTTTGCAGCGACGATAATATCCTTGCTGTTTTTTTTAACAATTGTGCAGTCTTTGCATTCTTTGGAGTTACTCCGACAACGCCGTTCAGCGAAAATACCAGTAAGTCGGAAGTATCCAAAATATCACAAAGTTTTGGGAAGTGCACAATTGTTTTTCTGCACTGTCTGCCAACTTTCACGTAGAAAATGAGCCGCTGTCGAATTAGAAACGGGGTTGTTGGCGGTCGCGTCATGACCGCGCCTTCCGTCCCTTCAACTCGCCCAACTTCTGATATATCCAAGCAGGCGCTATTCAATGTTTTGCTGCACCGATTTGGCGTAGATTTCAATCGTGTAACGGTTCTGGATCTGTTTGCGGGTTCAGGTTCCCTCGGCATAGAGGCGATATCCTGTGGCTGCCCAAATGTGTTGTTTATCGAGGCAAATGCGAAAGCTGCAGCGTGTATCAGAGGTAATCTGCGACTTTTGAGTGTAGAGCAATTTGCGAAAGTGCTACAGCGGAAAGCCGAGGGAATTCCCGATGCGGTCTTTTTGGATTTTGCTGCGCAATCCGATGAGGTACTTGTGTTTATGGATCCACCATATGCGGAAAAGCAGCTCCTGCGCGATCAAATAAAACGATTTTTGGGGATATTTTACAGGCAAAAGCTTTTGATAGCCGCCGAGAGCGATGAGAAATTACACCTTGATGGTATTCTCCCATCCCACACCCTAACCCACGGCAAAGCAACCTTTAGCATATATGGAAGGTAGAGAGTTTGACTTGAGTCAGGGAAAGATGAATGTTTGAAGTAAATAGGCACGAA
The DNA here is from genome assembly GCA_017471265.1 of Alphaproteobacteria bacterium. Taxonomy (GTDB): domain Bacteria; phylum Pseudomonadota; class Alphaproteobacteria; order RUG11792; family RUG11792; genus RGIG4847. The sequence goes on along the minus strand of JAFUUW010000060.1, from coordinate 616 downwards.
CTTGATTTATCTTATCGCTGTAAAAAGTAATACAAAAGCGAGTTATATAGTGTCAATAACATTGTTACTTTAATTTTTCATCCGGCGAATACGAGTATTTTTGTTTCTTACATCTATAACAATGCACATTTTTGTATTTAATTTCTTTTTGAAATATTTGTATGTTTCAGCTCTTGCGTCATTTACGCTTATATGGATTTTGAATATGCCTCGTAGAGCATAATGCACCTCGCGTCTCATTCTAGGGAAATTTTAATATTTGCTTCATCTCTTCTCCTTGTAAATCTTTCATGCGTATTTTCAAAATAGCGACATTCTTATGGTAAATCTCGCCACGCTGTCCCAGTCCACATTATCAAAAACACAGCGTTGATAAACTTTTACGCTGTCAACGACATTATGTTCGTCATATTTTTAAAAATTTGCTTCTGAATTTTTCCGCCGTCCTGCTTTTCAAATATACATTCCTGGATTTATTCGTCTCCCGGCTCTTTCCTGTTCACGTAAATTGATATAAAATGTCGCGTGTGGGGAATTTTGGATAAGGGACGCAACGTGGGGTGCTGCGGAGGCTGTCCGTTTCGGAAGCGATACAAAGTTGCGTTAGTCGGCAACC
>JAFUUW010000007.1 GCA_017471265.1 Alphaproteobacteria bacterium | reverse complement strand
GAAATCGCCGGGCTGTATCAATGACATCGCGCGAATTATAGCCTCTCGGCGGTTGCCAATTTCGATAGCGTTTGGGCATCCCGTCAATATCTGTCGGCGTATTTCTTCTGGGGCTTCACCTCGTGGATTATCATCGGTTACGATGACCACATCGGCAATTCCAGCGGCTATCTTTCCCATTTCCGGGCGCTTGGATTTGTCTCGATCTCCGCCACAGCCGAATACGCAGATCAACCGCCCCCTGCAAACTCGCCGGAAGCACTCCAGTGCATTACATAGACCTTCGGAGGTGTGAGCGAAGTCGACATACACATTCCCGCCATTTACTGAGCATCGAAAAATGCTATAATTCCGGCATGTGGTTTTGTTTTTCTTGTGCACGTTGTCCCGTCTACTGCGCTTCATCACTTCAAAATTTCGACGTTTTGATAAGCGTGATGTTCGGCACAATTCTGTTTTGGTTGTTGAGCCGAATGCGTACCACGGTTGCGTACTGCCTGGAGTTGCAAGATATTTTGGAGAGCTTGGATACAACGTTGACGTTTTATGTCGCGCTGAAGTTTTCCTCGAAGACCCTTTTATAAATTTTGCGCACACTGCGGATGCCCCTCGTATATTTACCGGGAATGCAAAACAGCTGACGGAGTGGTTGTTGTCATTGACTGGAAACGAGTACGAGTATGTGTTTTTCAGTTCGCCTCCGTCAGAGCCATTGATGAAATCCGCCAACATAATTTCTCGGACAAAGGCAAATGGAGGTGTAATACTTCTCAGACACCAAGTCGACGATAGCTCTGTCGTTCCGGAAGGCGTGAAGTCTTCGTTCGCCCTAATATCACATCACGGTGTCCCGATGCTAAATCCGCACTATTTCGGTGAGTTTGAGCCGAAAGTTTATCCAAGCAAAACAGTGAAATTTGTTGCAATTGGTGAAGTTGTTGGAAAGTGCAAAAATCATCGGTTGTTAATTGATGCTGCCGACCAACTCGTGCAGCGAGGTATTACCAATTTCGGCGTTTCGGTCATTGGAAAAATGCACTGGAAGGACAAAGTGAAAGTACCACGCCATCTGAAGCGATATATTAAGTTTACTGGATGGCTGGACTTCGAGCGTATGTATGCGAAGGTGAATGCTTCTGACTTCATACTGGCGCTGCTAGATCCAACGAATCCTGAGCACGACAGGTATAAGGAAAGTGTGGTTACCGGCTCTCTCTCGTTGTCCATTGGCTTCAGAAAGCCACTGGTCGTGTCAGAACCGTTTGCGGCATTCCTAGGTCTTGATCGATCGAATTCAATTTTGTACCCTGGAAATTCACTGCTTGAAGCTATGTCCTCTGCGCTCCATATTGTAGAAAGCGGTTACTCTGAATTGACGAAAGGGGTATCTGCACTGGCAAGTCGGGTGTACCAGACATCCCTAGAAAATCTGAGAACGGCGACGTTAAGCTATGTCGTATAACTTCGTAATTTTTGTCAAAACGTACTCCAGGGATTTCGAGCACTTCAAGCTGATGATATCGTCCTTCAACAAGCACAACGTATGCCACGTTCCAATGTTCGTTAGCGTCCCACAGTCGGAGCTTGGATTGTTCACCTCATTTAAATCAGATACGGTTTCAATCATATCCGATGAAAGTTATGCTGGTGAATATTTCATAAAGCAATCGTACTTCAACAGAGGTATTGGATATCTGAACCAACAGGTATGCAAGTTGTCATTCTGGGAATGCGGATTTGCGGAAAATTATCTTTGCGTCGACAGCGAAGTGGTGTTTATACGGGATTTTATACCATCAGATTTTATGTTCGATGAACACACCCCATATACGGTGCTTGTGATGGATAAGGATCTCAGTTGCGAGAAATTTTATGCGTCCCAGAGGAGTGAGCGCGAAACTTTGATACATAGGGTATTTGATGCTGTGGGATTGCACGACCCAAGATTGCGAACCTGTCATGGTAATACGATGCTGAACGCAAAAGTTCTGCGTTCTCTCAAAAATGATTTTATGGACGCTCATGGATATAACTACGAAGATTTGCTCCGTATATCTCCCTATGAATTCTCCTGGTACAACGCCTGGTTTCAAAAATGCGGATTGGTCAAAGAAATGGCTGTGGAGCCATTCTTCAAGACTTTTCACTTACGCCTGGAATATACCTATTCCAGGCTGAGGCAACTCACCCTGGAGGATTACGCAAAGGCGTATTTTGGCGTCATCTTGAACGGGAACTGGAAACGTCCAGCTTTGAAATACAAAAATTCAGGGGTGGGTTTGAAAGTCTTGAATAAATTTCTGGAGACATTATGAAGCGCTACTACATCGTATCAGGCGGATTTGATCCAATCCACGAGGGACACATAGAGATGATAAAATCCGCGAGAAGCAAGAGCGACGGCGTTATATTGCTTCTCAATTCTGATGAATGGCTGCGGCGCAAAAAGGGAATGTATTTTATGAACTTCAAATCGCGATTGGCGGTTTGCGAAAACATCAAGGGCGTAATTGACGCGTTTGGATTTGATGATACAGATAATTCAGCTAGCGACGGTCTACGACTAGCAAGACAAAAATACCCCTATGCCGAACTTGTATTTGCCAATGGCGGCGATAGAACGAAATCAAATATACTGGAAGAAGCAGCCGCCAATGAATGCCATATAGCCCTGGAATTTGGAGTAGGTGGCGAGAACAAATCAAACTCCTCCTCCTGGATTTTGAAGAGATGGAAAGACCAGGTCGGAAAGTAACCCGTCATATCGATTTTGTAATTACGACTATTTACAGTACCCAGGCATCTCATTTTTAAACCGTTAGAAATTATTTTTTCCAAAGGGCGGGACGCATTGTACTGATTTGCCTTTTCGCATGCCGTCAAGCCACGCGGCGCCTACCGGCTTGCTCTGAAGGGCTTGACTGCAGCTCGGCAAATCAGAAACCTTTCTTCGTCCCTTTTGAAAAAAATAATAATTCATAATTGCTCGAGCTTTTGGAAAACACTGAAAATTTAGTCATTCTGTTTTAGTTTCGGAGAAAATATCATTGATTTTACTGAAGGAGTGTCGCCTGCATCGTACACGTATAACGTTGTAGTATGTTGTTATTTCTAAAACGTGAAATTGGGAAAGCCCTCCACTTTCAGGCAAACATTTTCGTATAATGTAAAGCATGAGATAGAAAATAAGTTTATATACTGTATATGGTATGGAATGCTATGTAATATTACGTGCAAAGTATGGGCATAGGGTACCACACAATAATATTACTAAATATAAAAGAGTAAAGTAGAAGAAAATTGCAAGGTGAGTTTCAGGAATTAAGGAAACGGTACTTGAGACAACATCTGTGGGCAAGAGGATATTTTATCGCAACGTCTAGACAAATAACTACGAATGACATATGAAAGTATGAAGAGCGAAAGACGCATCATAAGCAAGATAATTTTAAGATTTCCGAATTTTAAGAATTTACTTTTTTAATTTGCTTTTCAAGCGTGAGCTAGAGCCACCGTCTAGTCGATAAGTTATCTATTTCGCTTTAGCTCTTTTCATTTTTCGGCAATAACGTCTAACGCAATATGTAGATCCAGTCGTTTTGACACACCACGGGCTTGGTGTGATAATAGAATCTGGATAGCGCATTTGGCGGCATACAGTATGAGTTGCAAGGTCAGATTTGCCCCAAGTCCAACTGGATTTATGCATATCGGAAATGCGCGCATCGCCATAGTAAATTATCTTTTCTGCAAAAAGAACAACGGGAAGTTTCTTTTCCGCGTAGACGACACAGACGCCATACGCTCAAAGAAAGAATACGAAGACGCTATAAAAGCTGACTTGGAATGGCTGAACATCAGGTACGATGAAACGTTCAGGCAATCCGATAGATTGTCTAGATACCAAGACGTACTGGATATATTGGCTGCCAAGGGATTGGCTTACCGGTGCTTCGAAACTCCAGAGGAATTGGAATATAAGCGCAAGTTGGCTATATCAAAGGGAAATCCACCGGTATACGATAGGTCAGCTTTAAAACTGACTTCCAATGAAATAGCGAAGCTTGACGCCGAAAATGTCCCGTCATATTGGCGTTTCAAGCTGCCTGAAAAATCAATTTCCTGGCACGATTTTGTGTTAGGCGATATCTCATACGACCTGAGAAGCGTGAGCGATCCAGTGATTATGAAAGCCGACGGAACTTTCTTGTATACATTCTCTTCAGTTGTTGACGACTTTGATAGCGGCATAACACACATAATCCGTGGGCAAGATCACGTAACCAACACGGCTATGCAGATTGCGATGTTTGATGAAATATCGGATGGAAAGTATCATGTCAATTTTGCGCACCTTTCACTCCTTGTGAACAAAGATGGTTCGCAATTTTCCAAGCGCCTCGGCAGCTCAAACCTACGTGACATAAGGGAGCAAGGCATTGATCCGATGGCGATATTTGATCTGCTAGCCACTCTCGGCACCTCAATGGATACAAAACCATTCACGAAATTGGATGATTTGATAGAGTATTTTGATATAGAAAAATTTAGCAGCAATTCACCGAAATTCGACATAGAGGATATTTACAAAATTAACCGGAAAATTCTGCGCTCGAAGAGTTACGTGGAGGTGTCGCACCTTGGTCTCTCGGAAGCTGCGTATGAATTGGTCAAGGACAACATAACTTCATATAACGATTTCGCAGAATGGCGAACTGTCCTCAGCTCATCGTACAAGTCTGCATTTTCTCCGACAGCGGAAGACATGGAAGCTTTGAAACTGTTTTCTGAAAAATTGGGAACTTTGAATAATCCGACCGAAGATGAAGTCAAAGAAGCATTCAATCACGTTGGAAAAACTCTCGGCATTTCAGGAAAAGGACTGTACCATCCGATCAGGCAAGCGCTAACCGGAATGGATCAAGGGCCCAACTTGACCTCCATCATTAAACTGCTTGGAAAAGCAGAAACGCTTCGTCGTATCCAGTTGGTACTTCGCTAACTACTTATTTTTTACGTGATTTTGCCTGAGAAGACATCTTTTTGCTACTTCGCTTAGTGCGCTAACCTGGAGCTGTGTGAATTGCCTGTGAATATCCCAACTCAAATTCAAGCGAATGGTCAAGTTAAAAATTTTGTTAACACTTGCCATGCGAGTTATCCACATATCAACAAAATTTTCCACAACCTGTGAATAACTCTGGAAAATACCGGAGGTTCCATACTTCAAACTGTGCATATTTCATTGATACCACCACACTCCCACATTTCACAAGCTAAAAAACAAAAACTAACTTTCTAAGAAAATATTTTTATAGAAAAATTCCAATTTCCCCAAAAAAATAGCAATCAAGAAAAAAGGCATTTTTACAATCTTATGCAAAATCATGCGGAGTGATGTCTATTGAAACTTTGATATTTCGTGGAATTTTCGATAATGCATCGATGCTTTTTATATACGATTGCAGTCCGCTTTGCGAAAGCAACAAAATCTTTAACCTATAGCGCGAATTCAATTTATACAAACTTGGCTGAATTGCACCAAGAACCTTTATACCAGGAATATGTGGCATCGATCGTAGCAATTGCTGCGTAAATTTTTTCACTTCATTTTCAGATAGAGCTGATATGGTTATGGACGCCATTTTTCCGAAAGGAGGCATACCTGTCAATTTCCGATTTTGAAGTTCGAGAGAATAAAGCTGCTCAACATCATTTTTCTCTAGGATGGTCATTAGTTTTTCATCCGGATTGTATGTTTGAATAATGACCTTTGAGCCAGTGTTTCCAACCCTCCCCGCTCGACCTGAAACTTGGTACAGCGTTTGGAACGCCTTTTCAATTGATCGGAAATCCTCGCCATAAAGCATCGCATCCACGCACGTAACGACGACCAAGTTCAGATTGTCGAAATTGTGTCCCTTTGCGACGATCTGCGTTCCGAGGATTATGTCGACTTCACCGTTTTTAATCTGCGCAATGGCTTTCGAAATTCTGTTTGGAGTACTCGCTGTATCACTCGAAAACATCATAATTCTTGCATTGGGAAAGAGCTCAAGGCATTCTTCATATACCTTCTCTATACCGCTTCCGACACCTATCAGTGCTGGGCTTTTGCAAGAGGAGCAGAGATTTCGTACAGCACTTCTGTGCCCACAATAATGACAGACTAATTCACTGGTATTATGGTGGTAGCAAAGCCATGTTGAGCAAGCAGGACAGGTTACACGTTCTCCACAGGAGCGACATAAAATCTTCGGGGTATGACCTCGGCGATTTATGAAGATAAGAGCTTGCTTTTTTGCCCGCATGCATTCGCGAATTTCCATTATCGAATATTCACTTAAAGTACCTGACAGTTTCTCCTTTTTCAGGTCATTTATGATAACGGACGGCAATGTCGCATTTTCAAAGTACCTTGATTTCAACTTCACATATTCATACTTGCCGGAAATAACGTTGTTGTAACTTTCAACAGATGGAGTAGCTGACGAGAGAATAACCGGAATGTTTTTGCAATAGCCAAGGTATATAGCCATATCTCGGGCATTGTAGATGGTAGTTTCGTTTTGTTTGAAAGAGCCGTCGTGTTCTTCGTCAATGATTATGCCTCCCAGATTTTCGAATGGAATAAAAAGAGCAGATCTGGCACCGACGACAATCATCTTGTCCCCGTTGATTGCCTTCTTCCATATGTTCAGCTTTCTTGAAGGAGAAACTGTGTGGTGCCAAGTGAAGACATCGCAGCCTAGCCTGGATGCCACCTTTTGGGAAAGCTCGCTTGAAAGCGCGACTTCCGGAACCAAAATAAGTATCTGCTGGTAGCCTCGTTCCAAAATCTTTTTGGCAACCTCAAGAAATACCTCTGTCTTTCCAGAGCCCGTTATGCCGTGAAGCAGTACCGTTTTAAATTCACCGATATAACAGCATATTTTTTCGACAGCATCAGATTGCTCTTTGTTCAGAATTACATCTTGCGGGTTTTCAACATTCCTCTTTCGAGGTTCTTTCTCGGGAGCAAGGATGGCATCTGCCGAAAAAGGTGCCATTAGTTTAAAAACGTTTCCGAATTTTATGAGATTATAATCTGCGGCGAACTTCGCAAACTGCAGATATGGTGCAGGAATTTTGTAAGGTAGGATGAAGGCTATATCCTTGAGCTTTCCATCAAAGTCAGCTTTGCCGCGATCGATGACGAGCCCGACGGTTTCTTTCCCGCGAAAGTCGACCAAGACTAATTGTCCGAGTTCCAGATCATGAGACGAGGTATAGGTGAAAGCACCATCCAAATCTCGTCCAACAGCGATACTGTAGTTCAATAACGTCTGCCCCACAGAATACCACCACCAACAGAATCTCTGGATGATAGGTCAACGGAGACTTTGGTATTCTTTGCCACGTCAGCCTCGACGACAACGTCTGTTGTGTCTTTTCCAGTTCCCTGATCTACAGAGACTTTGAGCTTACCGAATTGCTTTCCAATGCTGACAGCATCGTACTCTTCACCGGAGCTGTCGGTATTTTTTTTGAGGGAAATAGACTCGATACCAAAAAGCGTCTTGAACTTACCAAGTACATCAAACCCTGCAGCATCAGTTCCGTTGGATAGTTTATTCATAGCTGAAAAGAGAGCTACACCTTCTCCAGCAGAAATTTCAGATGAAGGTTTGTCGAAAAGTATGTAGGACATAATGTCCTTTTCAGCTAGGTATGGAGAAGAATAGAAACTGAACTTTGAAACATCATTTTTCAAATCAAACCGAGCTCCAACCGTCATCTTATCAATCCTTTTCTCGGCAGAGACAGCTACTGAGAAATTATCTCCATCAAACGATATATCACCATCTTTCAGAGCAAAAAAGCTATCGGTCAAGTTGAGGCTTCCTTCTCTTAATTTGGCGTTTGCAGAACATTTTATGTCGAAGATATTACCTGTTACCTTTGCTCCTCCATTCCACGAACTTTCGACACCAAAACCGTGTATCTTCATTTCCGGCTTCAGCTCAAATTGTACATCGACAGGAAATTTTATCGGACATACGAAATCCGATTTGACACGCTTTTTCCTTTTCGAGGCAACCTCTATGGAGCGGGAATAAAGAAGCACTATACCTGAAACATCAACAGAAGGCTCCTTGCTAAACAAAGTCCCAGAGACATTTACCTCATCAAGCAAATTTCCCTTCAGTTCAAGTGAACCAAACAACCTCCCCTTTAGCCAGTTCTGTTCAACTACTTTGAAGTTATCGACTTTTACCGACACGGTCAATGGGCACTTTTTATTTTCTAGGCGAATTTGTCCTTTACCTCGTATCTGTCCCTTGGATTTCGTGTCATCTCGTGCATAGATTTTTTTTATATCGATCGAGTTGTTGTTGAGATCGCAGAGCAGGGTTATATCTCGGATATACGTTCCAAGCAGTGTGTTTGCGTATGTGCCACTTTTTACGTTTGCGTAGCCGTGTATGTTTGGCGCAGCGATAGAGCCAGTGCCTGTTAATTTATATTCGACCTTTCCACTTGCAAATTGCCCGCTGGATAATTTGTGATTTGCTATATCAAATGCTCCAGCAAATGAGGTGTCAATCCTAGCATCGCTTGTGATTATCCAATTTGAGGTAAATAACTTTGCAATCAATTTATTCTTTTTTTTTAAGAAGTCAAAATTAACCGAGACGTTTGTTGCGTTTTTCGAATGCTCCGATACAATGTCAATGGATGGAATTTTAAGAAATTCATACCCGAAATTCTGCAGCAAAAGTTTAAAGCGTTCTTTGCCATCCTTGTAATGACCACTGCCAGAAATTATGCCGTTCACGCCATCTCCAAAGAATTGAGAAAGCGCAACTTCAGAGATATCACCTTCGCCTAAAGAAAAATTTTCATCGGAGAAGTCGATATTTCGCCATCTTATCTTGCCCTGTTTAAAAAGTACCGAAAGTTCCGGTATTTTCGAGAAATTGAAAATCGAAAACGGATTTAGTCTTATCCCGTTGTCGAAGGATATATCGCTGAAATAGAGCGTAGACGTGTCGATATAAAAACGCACCGTTCCGGAAACCCCCAATTGCCTATTCCGAAAGTGCATCTTCAGCATATCATTTTCGATGGATATCTCGGCAAGAATGTTGGTTGCGAATCTGGAAACTGTAAAAAGTCCTTTCAATTTTTCGTCTTCCCAAAATCCATCAAATGCAATTTTTTCAGCTTTGAAAGCTATATCACTATTTATGTGGTTTCTCTTTGTATCATAGGCGAGCTGTAGAGAGAAATCGCCGAATCTCGCATTAGCGAAAATTTGATTTTTCTCAAATCGCCATGATGCGCTAAACACACCTTTGGGGGAAGAAAATTCCAGACACCTTATACCGAGTTTCCTGTCGCGCGAAAGCAAGACATTTTGTAATTTCACATCCCCAGCGGTTATGGATTTTATCTCCGCTCGTTTCACGATTTTCTGAAAAACAAGTGGGATCAGAAATGTGAAATCTGACGGAGAAATTTTGCTACCTGCAGGGGATTTTATGTCGAGCTTGTTTATGAGGATGCTCTTTACGTGCGTCAGCTTTCGACTCAAAGCAATGTGCAGATCATCGGCGATGACGGCAATTCCATTCCCAGATAGCTTCAGGTTCTTCCAAGAAAAATCGAATGGAAAAAATCCAGTTGATGAAGAAAAACTAGCGTTAACGAAGCGATTTAACAACCAGCACTGGACGGCTGAAAACTGCAAGCAACCAAATACAATGACAAAGGCAGAAAGTACTATGCAGAATTTTTTAAGAGCGTAACGTACCACACAACGCCTCGAGCTCATCTATCTCTAGCTTAATCATACCAATGGCATCGTTCCAAAATTCGGCACTATCGGCGTTTATACCAAACATAGCGGCAATTTCACTATATGTCCTTGTGCCACCGCAGGAGAGTGCTTCTTCATATTTTGCGACGAAATCATTACCGGATTTTTTGTATTGGGCAAACAGTCCTTCAACGAAAAGAGCACCGAAGGCATAGGAGTAAACGTAGAATGCCCAACTGGTGAAGTGCGTTATGTATCCCCAAAGATTATTGACGCAAGGGTGAAGCTCAACGGCATCTCCCATAGACTCAGACAAAACATCTCGCCAGGCACCATCCAAATCTACTGCGGTTAATTCACGCTCTGCACGCAGATTGTGCACTTTTTGTTCAAATTTGAAAAACGCAACTTGTCGGAAGATCGTGCTCATAGTATCGTCCAGCCTTGAGCAGATCAGTTCAACTTTTCGGCGAGGATCGGTTTCATTTTTCAGCAGGTATTCGTTCGTCAGTTTCTCAGCAAAGATTGAAGCCGTTTCGGAGATGTTGAGGGCTGGTCTTGCGACTAATTCGCAATTGCGACTAGACAACCTCTGGTGTACACCATGTCCGAATTCGTGAGCCATAGTCAGGACATCACGTACACCACCATAGAAATTCAACAGAACGAACGGGTGAGTATCAACAGTTGCTGCGCAGGCAAAAGCTCCCGAAGTCTTACCAGGTTTTGGGAAAACGTCGACCCAAGAGTTGTTCACCATCTCGCGTACGACGTTGCCGAATGTCTCGGAGAAGTCAGAGAAAACGGAAAGTACCAAATCAACTGCATCGTCATACGAATACGATTTAGCCGGTGTGTCAGATAGCTTGACCTGAGCGCAGCGATCCCAGTACTGCAGCTTATCGAAGCCGAGCAATTTTGCTTTGAGAGCAAAGTACCTATGGCAAATTGGCTGATACGCTTGGGCAACAGCGGACACCATAGTGTCAACAGTCGAACGCCCTATGTTATCTGCGAAAAAGGCGCGCTCTTCAGGGAAGCTGTACTTTTTGCATTCCCCCCAAACCCTGTGAGACAACGCCATGTTGTTGAACACGGAAGTCAGAGCAAAGGAATTTTCAGCCAGTCCGTTATGCAGTGCCAACGAAGCGCGTTCACGTACGCCTCTGTCCAGATCGTGATTTGACTTCTCAACCACATCCGAGAGGGTCAGTTCCTTACCATCAAGATGGAACTTCATCCGAGTGAGCAATTCCTCGTGAAATTTATGCCAAGCATTCGAAGATATCAGTTCCATCTTCGCGAGGATTGTTTCCTCGCTAGTCGAGAGAGTATGTTCCTTCTGCCGAAAGGTTTCTTCGATAAAAGCTCGATATTCAGCGAAAGAGGCATCCTTCTGGAGAAGTACCTTAACCTCGCCATAATCCAGCTTCTGAATTACAACGGTAAAAGCACTCAGCTTCGAAAAATTTCCACAAACCCACTCTTGAGTCTTTTGATACTCAGCAGCTGCCTTTTCATCTTGCAGTCGAAGTTGATAATACAGCGAAAAAAAAGTCTCGATTTTCAGTATCCCGCGGTATATACCGTCATAATCACGAACAGCACCGGGGAGGCTATCGACGGTAAGCTTACTGCACTTTCTGAGGAAACACTCGATTCTACGGGAGAGCTCTGCTTTATCTTCTTCAATGGCAGGGACATCAAGGGCGTCATAGAAACACCCCAAATCCCACTCGATAGGATATCGCCCTGCAGCCATCAATCTCCCCACGACAAAAAGTTAAGCTAGAGGCTCAACCCCAACATACGTGCGACCATCGCGCCCAGTGCGAAAAACCACTGTCCCATCAGCGAGGGAAAATATCGTGTGATCGCGTCCCAGTCCGACGTTTTCACTCGTCTTATATTTCGTACCGCGCTGACGCACAAGAATAGTACCAGCGAGGACGTACTGCCCACCATAACGCTTCACGCCGAGACGACGACCAATAGTATCGCGACCGTTTCTAGAACTACCACTACCTTTCTTTGTAGACATATCTTTCTCCTATTATTTACCCAAGGAAATGTCAGTTATTTTCAAAACCGTCATCAACTGCCGATGTCCGTTCTTACGCCGGTAGTTATGGCGGCGCTTTTTCTTGAAGACAATAATCTTGTCATTTTTGACGTGCTTCAGAACCTCTGCACTAACGACAGCACCTTTCAATTCATCGGGTGAAGCAGCAACCTTCCCATCATCAGAAGAGGTCAAAACAACATCCTCCAACTTCACAACACCGGCGGGTTCGACCTCTAGCTTTTCAACCTTCAACACATCACCAGGTTTGACGCAGTACTGCTTTCCCCCGGTTCTCACAACAGCAAACATAATCCAAAACGACCCTACATCTACAGCACACCTGAGTTTGCCACAAATCCGCACATCGCGTCAAGGGGAACCAAATGATGGGATCGTGCCGCGACCTGAGAGATGAAGTTTGTGGTAAAGGAATACGTATAGTTTTTAAAGACATAATGGCGAAAAATTTTGATGTACCAAAAAAATTTGCTGTTCTCTGCAATCTGACAAGGTGATGTTTTGATGCCGCAATCAAAATGAATTCTCGAGTTTATTAACGGTGCTTTTATATTGACGTTTCAGTTTATTTGTATTTATAAATAATTATAACGGCGTGGATGTTTTTTACACACAACAAGATAACCCACCTGCTGAAATCCGATAGGTTATCTATTATTCTGCGCGTACTCTACAAGCAACATTTCAATCTGATAAATTTTGTTCAATGACACGCCATCTAGACCTTATGTTTCTCTAGAATTTGCTTAACCTCGCGCTTCTTCTCATTATTCACTGCCTTAAATTTGTTTTTCAGCAACTCCTCAAGCTCGGTGATTACCTTGTCCATCTCTTGTTCGTCGAATTTATCGAAACCGTGCCGCCAAAGCGTCGAAGGGAATGACATCCAATCACCATAGAAGTCAGTCAGCATCCTATCCGGATTGTTCGGTATCCAAAATTCATAACCTTCAAATTCGTGCTTTTGCAGAGGGAAAAAATCGTCCTTTCCCATGAAGCAGAAGCTTGGTGCAACCTGATGGAACAGACCGCCTTTCCCCGAAGCGTAAGTATCAACGTCCTTTGATAATTCATCGATGAAGTTTCTCTTGAATTCTCGCAACACCTGCGCATTTTCTTGAGAATTGATGTGTGAAAAATCTTCATAATATTTCGCACGATGCTTCTTCCATAATTCTTTCATTTTTTCTTTACTTTCCAGCCCGCACTTAGTTTGGAGGAGCCAGAAGACGTCCAGATTTAAAGTGCCGCATTTCTTGTGGGTTATACGCAGTGTGTCATCATCATACCGAGTCTTGTCGAAACCAATTAGTTCGAGGTTCGTACCTTTGAACTCCTCAGTCAACACATCAACCAGCTTTTCATAATCATCCCACAACACGCATACGTCCAAGTCATCATCCCACGGAATGAAGCCGTTGTGGCGCATCGCACCTATCAGAGTACCTCCTTCCAAAGCATATGGGATCTTGTGTTTCTCGCATATGTTATGGAAAATTCGCAGCAAGAGCGTGTCAGCAATCTGCAACTTACGCAGTTTTCCGCGAGCCTTCGGACATTGCCGAATGTCGAGGACATTATTCAAGTCGGTAGCCTTCAAGTACTCGTTGTGATGGTTGTACATGCGGTACTTGTACTCGTCATACACATGTCGAAGCCGTACCTCGATTCTCCACATAAATGCGACAACCGCAGCGAGGAATAGCCCCTTCAAACATACGCCAAAAAATTTCACAAACAGCGCTCTGTAATGTGTAAACCAAATACCGAACGTGTTATCAACCAAAAACGGTGTAAAGTAAAATGTGAAAACCCGATGACTGTTACTCCGACACTGTACCGAGGGTGCAGCGAAAGATTACGTGCAGAAGCAGTAGGTCATGAGCTTCGGCATAACGTATCAGGAATTTTTTCGCGTTTTCTGGTAATGTCTTCTCGGAGATTACGAGTTGCTTTGGAGAAACGCCGCTTCGATTGAGCTCTCTGAAGACCAGCTGGATATCTCGAAGTTCTCCAAGCACTGGAATTCCTCTTATTGTGTGCCCGACATCAGTTTGTTCCAATGATAGGATTCCAACTGGCTCGAAGTTGAAGGTTACATCGTCGTTCGCAACAACCTCGCCAAAGAATGTTTCGATCGACGAACTACTCCCTACCAGCAGCACTTTTGGAATGTCCACAGGGGTACACCTCCTGTCGGCATTGCCAAAGCGCTTCATTTTGCTCTGCTGCTGGTTATACATCATACGGCACAGAAACCTTGGGACAATCAGCATAATGCTCAAGACAAAGATATTCACGAAGAGGACGGAGTACGGCAGAAAGTCGCTTCTGTTCATCAACATCATAAGGGGGAAGAACAAGAGATTGGAGAGTATGACGGATAGGAAGATTGGGGGCATATCCTCTATGGTCGTGTGGCGCCAGAAGGATTGGTAAGTCTGCAACCACAGGAAAACGCTTGAGCTAACAAGACCAAAAACGAACATATTCTTCAATATGTAAGCCGGCGAGTAATCCAAGAAATCCATCCCGATACGCAGATGTATAGATATAAATATCGACAAAAATGCGAGGACGCTATCGAAAGCCAGCGTTGTGTACGGAGAAACTGCGCCAGAGTGAGGTGCCTTGTCTGAACCTCCTTTGTGCTTCCTTGCAAATACGCGTCTTAACACTTTTCCGCAAAAGGAAACGGCACCATCAAGTGCTCTACCAACTTTCGACAAGACGTTCTCTATGCTCATAACTACGCTCCTTCAGTTGTCCAAAAAACTACGCAACTTTCGAGAACGGCTCGGATGCTTCAACTTTCGCAATGCCTTTGCCTCAATCTGGCGGATACGCTCACGCGTAACCCCAAACTCCTGTCCGACTTCCTCAAGAGTGTGATCCGTTTTCATTCCTATACCGAACCTCATACGCAGAACCTTCTCCTCCCGACCGCTCAACTCCGACAGTATCTTGTTCGTAGTTGTTCTCAGGTTTGAACGTACTGCAGCGTCAACGGGCATAGTAACGTTTTTATCTTCTATGAAATCACCCAAATGGCTTTCATCCTCGTCGCCTATAGGTGTCTCAAGGCTTATCGGATCCTTCGCAATCTTCATAATCCTTCGGATCTTGTCGACAGGCATAGCCAGCTTTGCAGCGAGCTCCTCGTGCGTTGCCTCACGTCCCAAATCGCTCATAAGCTGCTTCGACACTTTCACGAGCTTGTTTATGGTTTCGATCATATGAACTGGAATTCGGATAGTCCGAGCCTGATCCGCGATAGAGCGAGTAATCGCCTGACGTATCCACCATGTTGCGTAAGTCGAAAACTTGTAGCCACGGCGGTACTCGAATTTATCGACAGCCTTCATCAAGCCGATGTTTCCCTCTTGTATCAAATCAAGGAATTGCAGACCGCGATTGGTGTATCTCTTCGCTATGGAGATAACCAAACGCAGGTTTGCCTCAACCATTTCGGCTTTTGCTCGAGTTTCATCTCTCTCAGACTTCTGGATAACCTGAAGGATATGCATAAAGAACTGAAATGGAACGACAGCATTTTCTTCAACAGACTTTGCTATCGATACAAGGGATTCAAGTTGCGGCTTGTTTGCTTCATAAAAATCTTTCCATTCAGGAGCGGTTTTGGATTTTATATCTTCAAGCCACGCATCACTAAAACCTCTATTGACGAAGTACGAAACAAGCTCTTGACGATTCAAACCAAACTTTTCCGATTGAGACGCAAGCTTCCTTTCCGTTTCTACAATCCCGGTAACTAAAGAGGTGTGCAAGCCCTTGATGCCGCTTATTCTTTTGCGCGTTAAATTTAAATCGAAAAAATTTTTCGTTATCTCTTTTTTCAAATCACAGTACGCTTTATCTTTTTCAAGTTTTTCATAATCAAACCCGAATGCTTTTTGTTGCTCGTAAATCTTTTTGAAAAGTTCCAGATGTTTGTCAAACAGAGTTATCAATTTGTTTTTTGTGCTCACATCATTGATGCTATTGGTAGCATCCGAGCTTTCTTCGGTGGATGTTTCATCTTCGGATGTCTGAACATCGTCATCATTTTCGGAAATAACGATGTTATCCGCGATTATGTCCTTGACGAGTACGGTATCCTCCAGCAATCGCTCCTTCAGGGAAACTATTGCATCTGCGGTTATATGACTTATGCTCAAGGCGGAAAAAAGCGTATATTGCGCATCTTCAATTTTCTTCGCTATCGCAACTTCAGCTTCACGTGAAAGCAACGCTCCCGTCCCCATCTCTCTGAGGTATAACTTGACTGGATCATCACTCTGTATTTCCTCGATAGCGGCGCCACCATTATCTTTTTTATTTCGTGGGCGGTTTCCTTTTGAGGCAATCGCTCTATCTAGCTGAAGAGACTCTGCCTCTTCAACGGTCATTATCTTTACGTCATTGTCGGCGAAGTACAGCTGTATGGCAGCGAGTTTCTGCGAATCGTACTCCGACTTCGGCAGGGCATCGTCCAGTTCCTCATAGGTGAGATATCCCCTGGAATTGTGTCTCTTCATCAAATTTATGACGTTCGGATCCTCAGCTATGGCATCGACGACTACATCGGAAACGTTGCTTTCAGACACCATTTGATCTGTTTTTTGTGAGGTGTTGGAAGAATTGTTCAAATTGTCCCCCGACTTATTTTTCTTTGATCTCATAAAAATCCCTCTGAAAAATTCAATCTTTTTTGTTGAGAAGCTCCAACTTCAGGGCTTTTAACCTATCCCACTTTGCTTCATCAAGCGAATTTGCGCACTCACTTTTTGCCACTTTGAAATCATTGACAGCCAACTTTCTAGAAACTCCAAACTCAAAAACACTGCGCCAGAACGCCTCTATCTCTTCGTCCGTCGCGTTGGAACAACGACAGTATCCATCAGCCGTACGATGGACAGCTTGCAGCGTCCCGGTGAACGAGGTATCATCGGGTGTGGGGCAATCTAGTTCTGTAATCATATAATCCCGGAGCTTACCAAAATTTTCTTGCGAAAACTCAACAGAAACCAATTCTTCAACTACAGCAGAAATGACAGACGGACGCATCGTCAGGATACACAACAGCACGGCTTCCCGCAACAAAGTTTTTTCACTCTTGTTAACCTGCAATGACAAGCCGGTGGCATCGTATGATGATTTTGTTGGGCGCTGAGCGTCTGTTACTCCTCGTGATTTTCGTTGAGAAATGGCACGCAAAGTTTCGTATATACGATCTTTTATGTCTCGCTTGTACAGTGCTTTAATATCTGTATGCTGTATTTCATTAAGGTGATCGTAAATCTGTTTTTTCCAATTCGCTATATTTTCTGGTGTCTTGGTTGAAAGTGAGGTATACTCGTCGGAAAAATGTTTCCATATGAAGTCCACAAGCGTATCAGCTTCTGTAAGTAACTTGTCCATATCCGATTTCGGATGCGATTTCAAAAATGAGTCTGGGTCATCGTCTCCCGGTATTGCACAAAATTTCAGGCTTTTCCCTGGTTGCAGGTATGGCATAGCAAGAAATGCCGCCTTTATCATAGCGTTATGACCAGCCTTGTCTCCATCAAGACACATTACCGGCTCGTCGCAATACTTCCAGATTTTCAGGAGGTGCTGCGATGAAAAAGCCGTTCCCATAGATGCAACTGCTGTCTCGAAGCCGAATTTGTGCATCATCACGACATCCATATACCCTTCGACGATCACGAAGGGCTTGTCTTTCGCAACATTCTTCACCGCGAGGTTATAGCCGTACAAAACTTCGCGCTTTTGGAATATCGCACTTTCTGGCGAGTTCAGATATTTCGGATTAACATCCCTATGGATAGCCCGTCCACCAAAAGCTATAGCCCAACCTTTTTTGTCAAACACCGGAAACATAATCCTGTCCCGGAAGCGACAAATCAAACGCCCATCTGCCCGGATAAATATCCCAGAATTCACGATATCATCGACTGTAAAATGCGACTTCTTCAGAAAACTTAGGAGCGCATCCCCAAATTTCGCGGCATATCCAATGGAAAATTTTTCCAGTAGCTCATCTGTTATACCTCGCTCGTGGCAATATGCTTTGGCTTCAGCATTATCCGCAAGACTACGTCGGAAAAACTCCAGAGCCTTTTGCAGCACTTGGCGTTGATTGCCGAAATCAGTCATCCGTTCGTCCAGGTCAGGCAATTTTACCCCTGAAATTTCCGCCAGTACCTCAACAGCCTGCATAAACTGTATGCCACGCTTCCTCATAAGGTATTCAATCACATCTCCCGAAGCGCCACACCCGAAGCAGTAGAATGTACCTTTGTCATCGTTTACGAAAAAAGATCCCGTTTTTTCGCTGTGAAATGGGCAATTCCCGACAAATTCATTACCCTTTTTACGGAGTGCAACATCCTGACGTACTATGCTGGAGAGCGCGGTTTTTTCCTTCATCAAG
>JAFUUW010000059.1 GCA_017471265.1 Alphaproteobacteria bacterium | reverse complement strand
TTCAGTTCCTGTCGCAGATTTTCCTCTTCACGTCTCTTCATCTGCGAAGCGAAACTTTCGTATAACTCACTGCTTAGTGCAGCTTTCAAATCAATATGGCGAGAATTTGCAAAGGCATCAAGTACGGTATCAAACATTTCATCCGCTTTCGCAAGGAAAGCAGAAAGCGAAAAGTCAGGAATTTTCGCTTGTAAAGAGACAATCCCATCCACCAACTCTTTGCTAGGCTTGTCAGCTGATTTCACCGAATTACCACGCTGTGCATCGGTCGAAACAACCTTCTCAACCAGCTCTTTGAGTTTCTCGCGATCCTCAGGATCCATACTCACTATTATCTTTTCGGGATTTCCAAATGCACGGAACAGCCGGAAGAAAATAAGCACGGACAAGACGATCAGAAACGCTAACAACACGAAAACTCTCCTCTCTCAAAGGTGGCAGCCTATAAGCCGGGTTCTGTCCAAGGATTGCTCCTCTGTTTGGTCATTCATCTAGACTTACCGTTACCGGCAAGCTCAAGCGACCTACCCGAGCGACTATGACTGCAAGCTACCACGGAAATCCACGCCGCTCCTACTTGGCCTTGCTTCAGGTGGGGTTTACCGTGCCACGACTGTTACCACTCGCGCGGTGCGCTCTTGCCGCACCATTTCACCCTTACCCATCTCTGGGCGGTATACTTTCTGTTGCACTTTCCCTATCGAAGACCTCGCGCTCTCCGACGCCGGACGTTATCCGGCACCTTGCCTGCAATGAAGCCCGGACTTTCCTCTGAGATTCCCTCCCAGCGACCAACCAACTGCCACTGTCTAAGTATATCACGAACATACTGCTCACGAAAGTGAGGTTTACGCATAACGTCTCGTCTTTGCGATGGGGCGTTTTTGTTGTAGTATGAGGGCGTAGGGTTTGTTGTGGCTATGTGGTGAAGTTCTCTCCAGCGAAGATGTGTTTGCTGCGGATTTCTGCCTTTCTCGGGCTTTTGATAATTCCCGTTGTTTGCCTTTTTGAGCAGTTGGAAAGTGCCTTTATGTACAACATTGCCATAAATTCAATTACGCTTTCTTGCTTTCTGTTCGGAGTATTTCTCGTTTTTTCCCGAGTTTTCACATATGATCGCGAGTTTGCAAAGTTGCTCGATTTTGACAAGGAGCGTCGTGATGGTATTGAGCATTCTAGGTTGATTTCTCCCATCGTCGGGTACGTTTCGCGGCATAACAAACTTGTGTCCCAGGCGAAACTAAATACCATACTGTCGAGCATTGAACGTCGGGTTGATGATTTTGCTTCTCCAATAAAGTACATATGTGGTCTTCTCATATTCCTCGGATTGTTTGGTACATTTTGGGGGCTATCTCACACCATTGGAAATGTGGCGAACATTATCGACAATCTCGGCATAGAACAGGCTGATGCCGCTACCTCTTTTGCAAAGTTGAAAGATAGTTTACGTATTCCTCTTTCTGGTATGGGAGTTGCTTTTGGGTGTTCTCTTTTCGGTCTCTCGGGGTCGCTTATTTTGGGCTTTCTCAACGTAAACCAAAAGCGTGTTGCCGATGGATTTCTCTACGAAGTCGAAAAGTGGATAACCAAACGTACGGTCAGTTTCGACGCGGTCGACAATAATCAGGAGTACCACGGACGTATTCTCTCTATGGGGTTGATGGAAAAGACGATTGAAATGATCTACGCTTTTCAAAACCAACTCAAGGAATTCGAAGGAAATAGAATTTCGTTATTGGATGTTCAACGGGAGTTTTCTACAAAACTTTCCCAGCTTGTCGATGCTGTATCGAAACACCAGGAGCTCATAAAGGTTATTGGCAATAATCAGCTTGAATTGCAGAGCATCTCTACAACGCTTTCGAAGAAAGTGACCACCTCCGTCTGGGACGATATATTGAAGAAACTGGATGGTATCGAGAAATCTATGAACGACGCCGCTCAAAGCGCATTTTCTAACAGAGAATACGTTGTCGAAAATATCGGTCGCGAAATAAGAATGGTTTCGAAGACCCTGTCTTCTCTTATGGGCGAGTGATGGACGCTTTCCGCGAAAGGTTGAGCTCTATACTGGATCATTACGCCGATATAGACAGGCGCCTTAGTGCGATGTCGGATGATTTGTCCACTTTCAATCAAGGCGAGTTTGCGAAGCTATCAAAAGAGCGGGCTGATATCGAAACTGTGGCTAGGGAGATAAAGGGGCTTTTTTCAAAGGAAAAAGCTCTTGAGGATGCCGTGGATATCCTGGGGACATCGGATGACAAAGACTTACGTGCGCTTGCGGAAGGCGAAATCTCAACATTGAAATCTGAAATTGCGGCGTCAGAAGAGCGTATCAAAATTCTCCTCCTGCCAAAGGATATAGATGACGAGAAAAACGCGATACTGGAAGTGCGGGCAGGAACCGGTGGAGACGAAGCGGGCTTGTTCGCCGCTGACTTGTTTCGTATGTATGAACTATACTCCGTTATCCACGGATGGAAGTTTGAGGTTCTGGAGTTGTCCGGAAGCGGTATGGGCATAATAAAAGAAGCCAGCGCATCGATCTCCGGTCGCGGTGTTTTTGCCAGGTTGAAGTTTGAGTCCGGCGTACACCGTGTGCAGCGTGTTCCGGAGACCGAGGCATCTGGGCGTATACATACCTCCGCGGCTACGGTTGCCGTTTTGCCTGAAGCTGAAGAATTCGACGTACAGATAGAGGAAAAAGATTTGCTCATCGACACCTTCCGTGCTTCGGGTGCTGGCGGGCAGCACATCAACAAGACGGACAGTGCTGTTCGAATAACTCACGTTCCGACCGGTACAGTTGTTTCCGTACAGGACGAAAGGTCTCAACATAAAAATAAGGCTAAGGCTCTTAAGATTTTACGCTCGAAGATATACGAGCAGGAGAAGCTGAAACGCGACGCCTCGCGCTCCGAAAGCCGAAAAAATCAGGTAGGCTCAGGAGATCGCTCTGAACGGATACGAACTTACAACTTCCCTCAAGGACGCGTTTCCGACCATCGGATTAACCTGACGCTGTACAAAATCGACAAAATTATGGATGGCTCGGCGCTCGATGAAGTTATAGATAAGCTGATCGAATTCGATCAGGCGGAAAAGCTGAAGGGTGCCGAATGAAGGCAAAACGGAAAGCTGCCCCCAAAAGAAAAAGCAAAAAGTTTGCTCTATGGCTGTTTTTGTGCGGAGGTTTGACTGCCGGCGGGTACCTCGCCTTACCCTATTTGAGCTGCTGTTTTGACAATGCTTGTATGTCGCTTGCCGACATATCTGGGTTTCAGATAAGGCATATTGACATAAAAGGGGCAACACCAAAAGTCGCAGCTCTTGTGCGTCAAAAGCTTCAGATATACGAAGGTGAAGCTATATTTAAGCTATCCACTGGAGATATGTACAAAAACGTCTGCGATATTCCGTGGATTAAATCCGCCATCGTTAGTAAAAATTTGCCGAATTTTGTATCGGTGCAGGTTGAACAAAAAGAGCCTATAGCCGTCTTTCAGAAAGATGGGGTGTCAAGTTTGATTGACGCCAACGGCGACCTTATAGAGACGGTTTTTGAAAAACCCCGGGGATTACCCCTTGTTGCTGGGGAGAACGCAAATAGATGCGTCAGTCGAATGCTCGACATCATTGCCAAATATCCTGATTTGCGGCATCGTTTGGATGCTTTGGTATTTGTGCAAGGACGTCGCTGGGATATAACCGTGTCAGGACTGAAGATTATGTTGCCAGACCGAAATACCGAAAAGACGCTGGAAGTCTTAGCCAAACTTCTGGACAACGGAAGGATAAACAAAAATACCGCAAACTATATTGACATGCGTATCTACAACCGCGTAATCATAAATGGTCTCAATATCTCGATAGATAAAAAGAATGCGGTGTAGCAAAAGGTAGAGTGTTAGGTAGCTTTGCCAGCATTTTGTTGCCCTCGTTAACCTGAAGATAGAAAAGCTGTTCTGCCTTCGCAAATGCCGGAGATTTAGTAATTGTTACTTTCCCAAAAGGCGAGACGCATTATACCGATTTGCCTTTCCGCAGCCGTCAAGCCACGCTGCGCCTAGCGGCTTGCTTTCCGGGCTTTGCCCTACAGGCTTGACTGCAGCTCGGCAAATCAGGATGCTTTTTTCGCCCCTTTTGGGAAAAAACAACAATTCGTGATCGCTCGAGCTTTTGGGATAAACTAGGGAGAGGACTTTTTGTTTATTTCTAGAGGAAATTCCATTTACTTTGTCAGTAGAATGTTGTTCGCATTGCGCATGTATAACGTTGCAATATGCATTTAGCCCGTTTGGTTTCGCAAATACATTAAGGTGAATAGATAACCTACCAGTTGGCAGTTGGTAAGTTTAGGGCACATTTGGGAAACGGATTAAAAAAGAGTAAACTCTTAGACCTTAAAAATCCTAAAGTTATTCTGTTTATGATATACTCAAGAATATCTACGGACGGGTATAGCATTCCTATGTAACAGTAATGATATTATCTCCGCAATCAAGTAGTACCTTAACTTTAGGCTGTGCGTAGAAGCTGTGGAAATCGTACTGCCTTTCAAGGCTGTTGCAAAGTTCCATATATTCGCAAAATTCTGCATGATCTCCAATCCTTGCATACCTAAGTTTGGCGTCACTTGCCCCTATATATATTTTTGTGTCTCCTTTGCACTTACACTTATTTTTGCGGGCATTGCGACAAAATATCATTTCGCCCAGAGATGTTGTCCCCAGCACCGTTTCCTTATTTCTGGAACTCACCCTGCAGTTTCTTGCTACTTTTCTTTTTATATTCGACGATACTAATGCATAATGCCATATTTCTATATTTTGTACAGAATGCTACATGGCATTCCATATCGTATACGCTATGTGAATTTCTCCTATATACCCTACCTCACGTTGTACTAAAGTGTTCGTCTAAAGGTGAGGATTTTTATCCATCACACGTTTTAAAAATAAAGACATTCTAATATCAATTTAGTCGAATAATGCTAATTAGAATCGCAAAATTTCGGCTCAAGCGCAGCTATAGTCTTTTCTGAGTAGGTGTCCGGAAGTTGAGCTGTCGCAGAGAATGCGGCGTAGACCCGGATGTCCCTCGAACTTTAACCCAAACATATCGAATATTTCTCGCTCATACCAATTTGCGTTTTCATAGATTGGGGTTATGCTTGGCAAACGGTCGTTTTCGGCGACATCGGTAACGACAAACACCGTCTCAGCGAGCGTATAGCTATGCAGCTGGTAGAACACCGAAAAGGTGTTCTTTTGCCGGAGATAATCCACAGCGAAACAGTCAGTCAGCGCGACGAACGCCGTTTCCGCATTAGATTGCAGCGTGGACAAGCAGCACAGTAACGAGGATTTTCCGACGTGAAAATATAGCTGATCATCAGGACAATGCACAGGCATACCTTCCTTCGCTAGCGCTTGTAATACCAGTTTTCGACAATTCATCACCCACGAAGTACGCTTAGCCACACCCTGAACAAGAGTAACACATCAATTCGGGCTCATTTCTCAATTCGGGGACGGGAAAAGAAAATGTTGAGTGGGAAAAAGATGGAAATTTGCAAACACCGCAGGCATAAATGACTACAAAAAATTGGGTTGTGGCGGCAGTCGACGGAAACAAGGCATAAATACGCGCATCTTCCATTAACGGGTGTATGAGAAAAAATTTACTTCCAAAGTGTGGGATGGAAGCCCCATCACCTTTAGGCAAACACTCTAGTACGATGCGCAGTGTATAGAAAAGTATAGATAGAAATGCATCGCATGGGAGTATTGTGCAGACACATATGAGCAATAATAAGAAATGTATTTTATCGACTATGTATAATGCATGGGATTTCACCCACGCACATATGCTAGATACTATCTATACGAAATACTGTAAAATAGAAAGCACTATAAAAAGCAGTAGAGGTAATAGATAACCCACCGGGTGGAAGCCGGTAGGTTAAGTCAAGTTTGGAAAGCGAATTAAAAAAGTAAACTTTTGTAACTCAGAAATCCCAAAGTTATACCGCTTATTATGTTTCTCTTACTCCCTCTATTTATTTTTGTACCGTATTTGTACTTATTTGTCCGAACGTTGCTATAAAATATTCTCCCGCCTGTAGGTGCTACAGTATCGCTTTCTTAATCCCTGAAACTCACCTTGCAGTTTCCTGCTACTTTTCTCTTTGATGTATTGTACGATTTTCGATATTGAAAGATGTGGAGGCACCGAGATTAGTATATTTACGTGATCAGGACTTATATTTTCACTTATTATATCCAATTAGTTAGCGGAACATACCCCCTTATCACTTCTATACACCTTTCGGCAACATTACCGTACAACATCATATATCACATTTTTCGCAAAAATATTATGCAATATTCTATATCATATATACTACGCGAAGTTCTTTCTATATACCATACCTCACATCATAATAAAGTGTTCGCCTAAAAGCGAGGGGTTTCCCACTTTCCACGTAAAAATAGACGATTATATAAAACGCACAATCAACAAGTTGAAAAACGCGAAGACTGCCCTCTAATATCAAAACACCATTCCACTAGGCTACATGAAGAAAAGCAGTCAACTGAAACTCTCCCTCGCACAGCTCATCGTTCACAAATTTCACTTCTCCTGAATTGATGAGCGATCCCCCTGCACTACTCCACGTAGACACGAGAAATTCTCTCGGGTGAGAAATTGAGACCTGTCAGTATCTCAGATGGAATTACGCCCGCATCCTCCGCCATGTCCTTTACTGTATAATCTTCTGACAGAATAGTGGCAGTTGCTCCTGGTTCCGTTAGCTCGTCTGGAATTTCGGAAACATCGCAAGCTGTCATATCCATTGAGATACGACCGATGATCGGTGCTTTGTAAAATCTATCTTCATCATAAAATCCGACAATACCCTTGTTACTCAGGCTTCTCTTCAGCCCGTCTGCGTATCCGATTGACACAACCGCAAGCTTTAGCGCCCGAGTAGCAGTAAACGTCGCGCCGTATCCAACGGTATGCCCGGCGGACAAGTTGTATTTCTGCAATACCCGTGTTTCCAACGTTAGGACGTTTTCGGCATCCATGTCTGTCGAGATCTGGATCCTGTATAAAAATGAGCCAATCCGCACCATATCATAAAAATACTCGCGACCGAGCAAAGTTCCACCCGTAGCAGCTATCGAAGCTTTCGTGTCAGTCCTTGTACGGATTTTCGCCAACAGCTCGTCAAACAAGTTTTTTTGCGCTGAATTCATAGGATTATCCTTCTCGTCTGAACAGGCAAGGTGAGACAACACACATACTACTCGTTCATACGCCAACGCAGGGAGCACCCGGTCAATGTCTTCCGGTCGCAAGCCGCATCGAGACAACCCCGTATCGACATGCAGCGCAAATGCAACGTTGTTCTTGGAGATCTGTTCGAATTCGTGCAAGGAATTTATCACAGGAACGATGTTTGAATTTTTGATTATCTGTAAATCCGATTTTTGAAAGCCTTGCAAGTAGAACAAGTTAGCATCAGCAGGCAAAACTTTTTGTAATGCCAAAGCTTCCTTGAGGTAGGCTACCCAAAAGTACCGGCACCCAACATCATACAAAGCCTGAGAAACTCGGATAGATCCAAGACCATATGCATTAGACTTGAGCACAACCGACGTGGTTACAGCCCCCACAAGCTCAGAAATTTTCAAATAATTCCGTTTGATTGCACAAAGATCCACAATCGCTTTTATAAATTCCATAGGCGGTAATAGGAGATATGATACACGAGGAGATTGTATAATAGGTTGCCAAGAAAGGAAAGGTATGCGTCTCATCGTCTTGCTTAAGCCTCTAAGGCGTGAATTCTCACAACCAAAATCTTTTAATAAAAAAACTGCGAGACATGTTGTTAAAAACAATAATACATCTAATATGCCGCACAGTATTTAGTGTTTTTATGCTACTGATAACCCATCAATATCTCATAGATGCTCGAGCTTTTCCCGGAAGATGCCTAAAGTATGGAGAAACGCAGGTGCCATCCTTTCGGAAATATCCTCGAACGAAAACGGATTTGTGGGATGAAACAGCGGAATGTCGCCTCGAAGATTGCATGCCGTATCTGCTTTAGGTTCTCCTAAAATGCGGAGCAACATATGTCTCGTTCCCCCTGAGGTACCCCCTGACATAGACCGACTTTGGAGAAGGTAAACGGTATTTCCTTTTTGCACATTTTTGAATACAACGACCGGCACTGGAAATACTTTTGTGATACCGGACATCGCCGCACTCTCTTTGATTGCGCAACTCATATAGCAGGAGAATTCCTTGGTCTTGAAACCGCGAGAGGAAACTCCTATCTTCAGAGAGAATTAAAATGTCTCCTTCTCGAAAATCACTCGCCACAGAAACGGGTATGGCACTCAGAACGGCAACTACCGCAAAGAGAATACGTAATTTCACCAAAGCTGGGAGTACCATCAAACTGCCAGCGACGTTCTCAGTGTGCATTCACGAACGTTTTCATCCGGCGCATCACAACGTTTTGCGCTGCAGTCCTGGCTGCGGTGAGGTACTTCCGCATATCGATATTCGTTTTGTTTTCGTCAAGGTGTTTGCGAATGGCTCCCAGAAAAGCTATGCGAATATCCGTATCGACATTCACTTTACGAACCCCATTCTGGATCGCGGCAATTATATCCGCATCGGTTATGCCGAATGCCCCATTCAATTCGGCGCCGTGCGCATTGCAGGTTGAGACCTCATCCGGATACACCGACGACGCACCGTGCAAAACCAAAGGAAAATCTCCGACATGCTTTTTTATCTCCTTGAGCGTTTCGATAGATAACTTCGGATTGCCCGTACGCCCCTTGTTTGCACCGTGGCTCGTGCCAATTGCAATAGCCAAGCTTGTTATGCCTGTATGCTCTATGAAGTCCGCAGCTTGTGCGGGATCTGTATAAAACGCCGCCCCCTCAGCAACCTTGACCTCATCCTCCACGCCAGCCAATGTCCCAAGTTCAGCCTCAACTGACACACCAAATCGCTTTGCATATTCGACTACCTCACGTGTCTTTGCCACGTTTTCGTCATACTCAAGCGAGCTGGCATCTATCATAACCGACGAAAATCCCTCGTCTATACATTCTTTGCAGATTGCAAAATCCTTGCCGTGATCGAGGTGCAAAACCAACGGCACAGTAGCTTCAGCCGCAGCAGCAGAGACTATCGCCTTGAGATATGCAAACCCCATATACTTTATTGCCGACGACGATGCCTGAAGGATTACGGGCATGTCCATCCCATTTGCAGCCGCAACGATAGCCTGTACGGTCTCCATATTGGAAAAATTAAATGCCCCGACAGCAATTCCCCGTGAAGTTGCAAAAGGAAACACCTCTGATGCAGGGACAAGCTTCTCGCACGCAAACATATCAAATCTTATTCAGATAACTACCCAAGCCATTGTACTGCTTCTTTGAAGTTCTTTGTGCATTCTGCGTAGTCTTCGTGATACGTGCTGCCTCCCCCTCAGGCTTTGTATATATATGCATACCCGAACCGCGTATCTCCTGGAAGTATAACTGAGCCCAGGAACGACCGAATGGATCCCGCCGTCCCTTGCAGTTGTAGTATATATACCGCGACAGCTTCAGGCTTTCGGAGACAAGTGTCGTTACTCTGACATCGGAAGGCTTCATCTTATGTATGCCAAGCGCACAAGCTGCACCGTAGGACAAGTCGATTATACGTCCCCTATAACAAAATGGCCCGCGGTCGTCGACAACGACTATCACACTCTTCCCAGTCTTGAAACTTTCAACCCGGACGACCGATGGTATGGGCAAAGTTTTGTGAGCAGCGGTCATAGCAAACTTGTCGAATTTCTCACCTGAGGCTTTCGCTTTCCCGTGAAATGCATCGCCATACCAAGATGCTAGCCCTATCTCGTCGTACTCGTAATAGTCCTGCGGATAATGCCAGCTTCCACGACAATAATACACTTTATCGGACATATGCGTAGGTCCTACAGGAGTTCGCACTGCACAACCAACGAGAAAAAGCAGCGCCAGAAGGGAGTACTTATGCAAACTCATTAAGCGCCTCAAAATCCTGTCCTTTTCCGATAACAGCCAAAGTTGGTTTTGCCCCAAAGGTACGCTCGGCGACTGTCTTTATCTTGTCGACAGATACTGCATCGATCTTCTGCACGACCTCATCCGGGGAGCTAACTTTCCCATGCAGCAAGAACTGCATTGCCAGGCGCTCCATACGTGCCGACGAACTCTCAAGCCCCATCAGTAAAGATGCCTTCATCTGCGTCTTCGCCTTCTCCACT
>JAFUUW010000058.1 GCA_017471265.1 Alphaproteobacteria bacterium | reverse complement strand
CTCAGACGCTACACGTTCCCACGAGCGCACAGTTTCCAGATATGGATCAGCCCAGATGGAGGCGATATCCCCCTGGGAGACCTGGGAAGCACGCAGGGCATCGTACAAACTCGAGAAGTGGTCGCGATTGCGTAGGTACGGTTTTGCATCGCCGGTTAGGGCGAAGGCACGCGCAATCTGCTCCGCCGGCGCAGGGCGGAATTTGTGATACTTCGGATGGTAGCACCCCACCGAAGGGGTAGGATACGTATCTCGGAAGCTGTTCCATCCGCGTATCCTAGCGATGTTTCACGTGAAACATTGTATAAAAAGCATCAAGAAAACCCATTCATGCGATATTATAAAACATCAATGCTGCATTATTTATCTGCATATTCCAAACAACTATTCAATTCATCTATTAACCGTTGCTCTGCTTCGGTGTGGTATGGCTCAGGGATACATTCAGGAGGTATTTTTATTGTTGGTAGCCCGTGAAATGCTAGCATCTCATTGGCTATGAGTGTACGCTCGTAATCTAATATGCAATCATAAAGCTCGGTAAAATCGTCCCACAGGTATTCTCCACGTCGTTCAAATCCCTTAGGGAAGAGGGTGTAACAGGGACACCAATTTTTTCTACACTGAGAAACCCAATTGGGGGGTATTGACGGATCAATAACCTTTGTTTCAAGAACATCTACTCCTGTAAATACCTCAAAAAATTCAGGAAATTCACTTATGAGTTCAGGAGTCGCCCATTTGTATGTTTTTAGAACAAAGTCAGGTTCAGACTTTCTTAGTACATAAAACCAATGACCGCTCGAGAAAGCATTCAGCCCATAAACTAGCCTGATACCTCCCTCATATTCCACCAACATATCAATTTCCCACCTTTTTAGCTTATTCCAGAGCCTTTGTTTTTTCAGCGGCAGAACCCTTAAACAAAGACGCAGGATGCGGGTCATCTCCTCCCTTTCCGGTTACTTCATTTGGTTTATTAATTTTAATCTTCAATCCTAATCCATCAACAGGCTCTCCAGTTTTGGGATTGATATCACTATAAACAACATTCTTCGTAACCTTGTTTGCATAACCATGTATTTGATACTTTCCACCATTCGGCATTTTTGCGGACTCAACAGTGAATTTAATCCAGTGAGAAAGATCAACATCCATCGCGCTCAAAGCAGATTTTATTTTGGGATCACCTAGCTTATCTCCAGGTTTCATAGTACATTTCGGATCCTCGAAAATTTTTTTCTGCAGTGCCGGAGAGAGTTTCCCATCGCGGGTCAGACCGACCTGCTCGAGCGTGTACCCCGTCCGGTTCGCGATGCCCGTCATAAAGCTATCCCGCGATGCAATAATCGTTCGTCCATCTGGCATCTTTATATCTACAAATTGCCCAAGAAGTTTGGCATTTTGCCCCGGCTTTTTCAAGACCTGCGCGGTGGACGTCGCAGGCTTCGCCGTCGTAACCCCGCGGAAAATGTTTCCAGTTGGAATAATTGCGGTAATCTCGGCGACGTTCAAGACCGCGTTGAAAATCTCG
>JAFUUW010000057.1 GCA_017471265.1 Alphaproteobacteria bacterium | reverse complement strand
CGACGATGCTGGTACTGCAATCTGCGGTTGAGGTAGGGCAAGAGCTTTCTCATCAGCAAATAACGCCCTTTCACCTGTTGAAAGGAGTACTTCGGCACAAGTCAGAAAACGTAGTTGAAAAGATGCTACAGGGCGTCAATTTGAGGAAACTGGAGCAGCTCGTCGATGAAAAACTAAAAGCGGAACCAAAAGTCGAGGGCAAGATTGATATATTTTTCTCTTCTGAGGCGAATTCTATAATCCAAAATGCGGAGAAGAACGCAGAAAAAGCAGGAGATAAGTATGTAAGCCTCGATAATTTATTGATGGGCATTCTTGACAGTCCATCTGTACGTGAGTTATATTTAAATTGCGGGGGAGATTTTGGGACGCTTCGAAAGAGCGTTGCGGAGTTACGTATGGGAAAGAAAGTTGAAACTGAGAATGCTGAAGCCGGGTTTGATGCGCTGAATAAGTATGCTACGGATCTGACAAAAGCTGCTGGTGAGGGAAAGCTTGACCCTGTCATTGGTAGCGATGAAGAGATCCGACTAGCAATCCAAGTTCTCTCTCGACGTACGAAGAACAACCCTATCCTTATTGGCGAACCTGGCGTGGGAAAAACAGCCATAGCGGAGGGATTGGCTCAACGTATCGTGAAAAATGACGTCCCGGATTCGATAAAAAACAAGCGGATTATGTCGCTGGATTTGGGCTCACTTCTGGCTGGGGCGAAATTCCGTGGGGATTTTGAAGAGCGCCTGAAGGCTGTTTTGAAGGAAGTTTCCGAAGCCAATGATGTTGTCCTGTTTATCGATGAAATCCACACACTTGTTGGAGCGGGAAAACAGACGGGGCTATGGATGCGTCGAATATGCTGAAGCCTATGCTGGCTCGCGGGGAATTGAGGTGTATCGGCTCAACAACACTTGATGAGTATCGACAATATATCGAAAAGGATGCCGCGTTTGCTAGGCGTTTCCAGCCCGTCTTCGTTGATGAACCTACGGTCGTGGATTCGATATCCATTTTGCGTGGACTGAAAGAGAAATACGAGCTGCACCATGGTGTGAGAATAAGCGATTCGGCTGTCATTGCTGCTTGCACGTATTCGAATAGGTATATAAGCGATCGCTTCCTTCCGGATAAGGCAATAGATTTGATGGATGAAGCGGCAAGTCGGTTGAAGATGATTATTGATTCCAAACCGGAGGATGTCGACGAGATTGATCGAAAAATTACACAGCTGCGTATTGAACAGGAGGGATTGAAGAAGGAAAACGACAAAACCTCGAAGGAGCGGCTGGAAAAGATTAAGGCGGAGCTTGCAACATTGGAGGAGACGTCGAGGAAGCTAAATGAAAACTGGAATAAGGAAAAGCAACATCTCGAGGAGCTGAAAAAAATCAAAGCTCAGGTAGATGCGCTGCGAACAGAGGCGGAGATAGCTCAGCGAGATGGCAACTTCGCAAAAGCGGGCGAAATTTTGTATGGCAAAATTCCGCCTCTTGAAAATCGCCTGCAGGAGCTGCAAAGCGATAGCTCTTCGAGGACGACAAAGAACGAAGTTACGGAAGATGATATAGCTTTGGTTGTTTCACGCTGGACTGGCGTTCCGGTCGAAAAAATGTTGATGAGCGACAAAGAGCGTCTCCTCAATATCGAAACGGAGCTGAAAAAGTCGGTGGTTGGGCAGGATGAGGCTATCGATGCTATTGCAGACTGCATAAGGCGTTCGCGTGCCGGTATATCAGATCCAAATCGCCCTATAGGATCATTTCTCTTTCTCGGGCCAACAGGTGTTGGAAAAACCGAGTTATCAAAGGCTCTGGCTCTATTTTTGTTTGACGATAAAAACAGTATGGTTCGAATAGATATGTCGGAATATATGGAGAAGCATGCTGTATCCCGTTTAATTGGCGCCCCTCCAGGGTATGTCGGGTACGAAAAAGGCGGCGAATTGACGGAAGCTGTACGGCGGCGTCCGTATTCCGTCGTGCTTTTCGACGAAATTGAAAAGGCGCACAGCGATGTCTTCAATATACTGTTGCAGGTTCTTGACGAAGGGCATTTGACCGATGGGCTCGGGAAAAATGTGAATTTCAAGAATACGATAATAATTTTGACCTCAAACCTCGGCGCGGAA
This sequence comes from Alphaproteobacteria bacterium, assembly GCA_017471265.1. Classification (GTDB taxonomy): domain Bacteria; phylum Pseudomonadota; class Alphaproteobacteria; order RUG11792; family RUG11792; genus RGIG4847. The sequence goes on along the minus strand of JAFUUW010000057.1, from coordinate 5,897 downwards.
TTTTTCTTGAATAAATCAGCTTCGAAGGATGTCGTGAAGACGGAGGTTATGAATAAACTCAGGGCAACGTTGCGTCCCGAATTGCTAAACCGCCTCGACGAAATTATGGTCTTCAACAGTCTCTCGAAGAACAATATGTCGGGTATAGTCGATATACAGCTACGCGAGCTTTCGGAGCGCCTCGAGCAGAAGCAGATACACCTGACATTCGACGTAAGTGTAAAGAATTGGCTTTGTGAAACTGGGTACGACCCTATATACGGCGCCCGCCCACTCAGGCGGGTCATTCAAAAGCACCTCGAGGATAAAATCGCTCGAGCAATAATCTCCGGAGACGTCGCCCCGGATAAAGCATTGCAAATGTCTGTCAGAGATGGAGAAGTTGTGCTGGAGTGAAAAAGGTCGGTGGACGTTTTGTTGGCGAGTGCCGAGTGCGGCAGGGTGCGACGCTGTTCTGAAGGGGAGGACAAGACGGTTTTTGGTTGTGGAGAGGAAACTCGGTTGAAAGCGGAGATGGGTGCAAATCGTTCTTGGGAAATTTTTATTTCCAAAACATAGAAGGGGGAAAATTCTCGTCTTTAGGTGAATACTTTAGTATAATATGGGATATGATATATGGAAGAAAATGCGCAGAATGTATGCACTATAGAATACCGGATAGTATTCTGTATAAGGTATAGGAACAGGGTGTTGTACGGCAATATTGCCGAAAAGCGCATAGAAGTGATAAGGGGTGTGTATTCAGCCAGTTATGTGGATATAAATAATAAGCGGAAAATGTAAGTTCTGAGCACATACATATGCTAGCCTCTATACTCCCGCATCTCTCAGTATCGAAGGTCATACAAGATACGATGGGAAAAGTAGCAAGAAACTGTAAGGTGAGTTTCAGGAATTAAGGAAACGGTACTGTGTGCAACAGTTGTGGGGAAGGGGATATTTTGTTGCAACGTCCGAACAGATAAGCGCAAAGGAGATACAAAAATATATAGAAGAACAAGAAGCACCATAAATATGACCAGTCTTAGAATATCTAGAATTTACCCCTTTTAATCCGCTTTCCAAGCGTGAGCTAGAACTACCGGCTTCTAGCCGATAGGGTGTCTATTTTCAAAACGCGGGACTCTCGTCTTCAGGCGAGCACTCTAAGTGGAATGCAACGTATAACGTACAGAAAAATTTATACAATGTATATGCCGAAGTACACTATACAGCACTTTTGCATAAAAGTACATGCACAAAATATTACGCAATAATGTTGTAATAGACAACCTACCGGCTAGAAGCCGGTGGTTCTAGTTCACACTTGAAAAGCGGATTAAAAGAGGTCACTCTTAGAACTCGAAAATTCTAAAGTCGTACTACTTATGATGCGTCTCTTATCTCCATATATCTTTGCACTTGTTTGTCCAGACGTTGCGGCAAAACATCCCCTTGCCCACAGGTGTTGTCCCCAGCACCGTTTCCTTAATTCCTGAAACTCACCTTACAGTTTCTTGCTACTTCTACCTTTGACGTATTGTACAATTTTCGATATTGAAAGACGTGGAGGTATCGAGATCAGCATATAATCAGGGCTTATATTTCCGCTTATTATGTCTACATAGCTGGAGAGCATGCCGCCATTATCACTTCTGTATGCCTCTCTGCAATATTATCGTATAACATCCTACGCATATATTTCATACAGAACACTATGTGATATTCTACATCGTATGGGTTATGTAAATTTCTTTTGTATATCATACTTCACATCATACTAAAGTATTCGCCTGAAGGCAAGGGTTTTTACCCATCCCACGTTTTGAAAAATAAAAACATTAAGATATAAGGTTTATTTTCCGATCTTTTGATGGATTTACGTTATTTTTAAAATTTGTATTTAATCCATATGCATAAAAAATCTTTCCTGTATATTCAGAAGTGCAGCTACTTCGCGAACTTTCCGGCTCTTTATTTCCGATACGCTAATCAAAAAACTTTCTTTTGCCGTTGAGTATCGGATACGGCGAGGAGGTTGTACCAACTTGAGGCGGAGAACAGAATGTTGTTTAGTCGCGAGGGAAAGCGTGGTCGATGGCAAGTTGTTTTGTAAAAGTAATCTCTCGCTTTTGATGAATTTTATGACGTTGCTTCTAGAAGGCTTCTGACTGGCATCTTGAAAGCAGAGACTAGATACCACCTACACAATATGTAGCGCCCCACTGTTCTCGTTGTCTTGACAACAACGGCTCTATCTCCCCTCGTAATGCGCCACTGACGTCGTATCTGCTTTGTACTTTCTTACTAATCGTCCATTTTTGTTGTTAATTACACTTTTTGGTACTCTTTTTCTGGGTTACAATACCTCGTATAAACAGCATCTATGGGGTTCCGGAAAGTAGCAAGAGGAGGTGAATGTGTAAAAAACTTATATCTGTAGATTAAACGCATTTTTCAAATACTATGAAATCGAACTAACTATCCGGGGTATCTCATATAGCATTCTCTAATACGATTGTTTTTCTGATATGCCAATCAAGAGTATTGCTTTTATCGTCAAGTACCAAATGCAAAGAAGATATGGCGCCATTTCTGAGAAGCGAGATATGATTGTGGGTGGGAATTGAGTTGAGATAAACTATTTTATACTCTCCATTCTTAGTTGTTTTACCATAAACTGCTAATTTGGGTCGTTACTCATTCACGGTACATCAATAAATAACCTGTCGGATAGGGGCTAGGAAGATAAAATATGCTTGGAACGTGGAGTAAGAGAGTAAAATCACAGAAATTATACTTTAAAATTGCTTTTACAACGCTGCTTTTGCCTTTATGTTTTTTTTGATATTTATTTGGATATTGTTTAAAGTATCAATGCTTTCACTTCAATTTCTGGAATTCCCATTGCAACCCTTTGCCATCTTTATACGTGTGTAAATTAGAATGTGAATGTACCGAAATAATATATATTCAAAAATATATTCCAATTCATTTACGTCCACACAGTTGGCGGAGCATACTTTTTCTATACTCCCTCAAATACATATCATATCTATATTTTGTGCGGAATATCACGTATACTGCGTTAGTTTTTCTATATGCCACGCATTATATTATGTAAAAGCATTCACCTAAGAGTGAGACTTTTAATTCATCACCACGTTTAGTAATGTAAGGCTTCTACCGATGCTTCTTTGCCCTCTCGCATTGCAGTAAATATACGTGTGTTTTAATGTAATATATATTTAATTATTAAAATAATGCGAAGTGCCAAATCTTATTCGACAAGTAGCTAAATTTTTGCCAAAAATTTACGCCCATTCATATAAGTTACGATTTCCCCTTGAAGTACGGGAACTTTTGGTGGATAATGTAGATGGCGGGAAGTAGCGCAGCCTGGTAGCGCAACTGCCTTGGGAGCAGTGGGTCGGAGGTTCAAATCCTCTCTTCCCGACCAGTGTTTGGGTTGTTTTCTGGATTTTTGTCTTTCGGTATTTGTTGTGTTTTGTTTCCGAAACGTGAAAAGTGAGCAATTCCCCTCTTTTAGGCAAACATTGATGTACAATACGCAGAAGAAATTCACATAGTACAGGCGATATAATGCGACGTTTTGTGTAAGATGTGAATGTATTATAGAATGGCTTTAAAAGATATATAAAAACGTCTGTTTTGGTAACTGTGAGGACGTAATTAGGCAGGAATGTGAACCCCAAGTGTATATATTATACTATAGCATATTCGCGTATTAAATTATACAATACAGAAAAATGGTAAAGCAGGCACCAAAATAGATGAACTATTGATAGAAAACCGGTAGCCCTATATCACACTTGAACTGCTAAGCCCCCCAAATTTTTTGGGGAACTATCATACTTATGGTATTCTTTTTTGTTTGTGCTTAATTACTTAAATGTTACTACCTTCCAAATGTCTGCTCTGGCATATCTTCTTTAATTTTTTTGAAATTTCCTTTATAATTTTCTGCCGTCTTCCATTTGCAACACTGTGTAATTTTCAATGTTGAGGAATACAAGGATACCGGAACCAGCATATGCTATTTCCGCTTATCGTATCCGAGTAACTAGCAAGGCATACCGCCATTATCCCCCGGCATATTTCGACTATGCCGTCACACGATATTCTAGCGTCTATACTTCAATATACGCGCATAATAATGGTTACTACATAAATTTTCTTCACTTTATCCCAAAATGTTCACTTTCACTTCTTGAAAACGAGACCTACGCCTCGAAGCACTGGCGGACGCTGGCATACACAGGCAAAGCTCTGCTAGAGAGCGCGAGAGGTTAATCTTTACCTCACTCCCGTCTCAACTTCTTGTAGACCTTCTCGAAGAGTATGGCGAACATACCGTGTCCGAATACATTTGACGATGTTGCGATCGGGTCGAAAAGCACGTATATAGCGGTTACTGCGGTCAGCATTGGGGCAGAGAAGCCGAATACACTTTCGAAGATCGGGACGAAGATCAGCGCGCTACCTCCTGGTATACCCGCAGCCGCAAACTTCGCAGCAACTCCGTACAGAGAAAACACGAGGTATTCCCCAAAGCTCGGCAGTCCATATCCAAACGAAACCATAAGTGCCAGACCAATAATCGGCAGCGCAAAACAGTCCCCCAAGAGATGCATATTTGCCGTTGCGGGAACTACAAACCGTGCGATGTTTTTGTTCTCGAGATTTTTTTCGCTCCCCTCAATGGTGTTCGGAATAGCAGCCGCGCTCGACATACTGAACAATCCAACCAAAACCCCGGGAAGCAAATTCCGGAATTTCTCGAACGTTCTGCCGAAATTTCGCTCAGACAGTAAAAACATCACAGAAAACATATACCCATACGCAAGCACAGCTAGCATAAGGAGAAGTAGTGCGTACTCTTTGATTATCAGCATAAGCGTCCCTTCGTACTGCATTTTGATTATGAACCCCAGGACAAATAACGGCAGGATGGGGCAAATCAGCTTCTTCAATATGAAGTTTGCGATGCTGTTGAGGGTGGAGCTAGCCTTCTCAAGCCCAGTCCACTTCACGAAGTTGCCGACCACCCCACAACATACGCCGCAAATCAAGGCTATGTCGTTTTTGATGAGCGGGGTTATAGCGAAACTCCATGCGGGCGAGAGCACACTTTGAGGGCTTAGCGGTGATATTTTGATAATGCCTGTATCAAGTATTGGAGCAGCGAAGAGGTAGGAGGCCCAGAAGCCGCAGAAATTCGACAGACATACCAGGGGAACGAGCGTGAGTATAACTTTCAGGGACTCGCCCTTCAAGCTCAGTATGCCATTTAGAACAAATGAAAATATTATGATAGGCAAGACAAATACTATGATATCCTTTAAACAAAGGCTTATAGCATATAATTGTGATTTAGTGGACGCGTCAATTTGATCGCCAAAAAGCAAAACAGAGACAAATAGACATAAAACGAAGAACGGCAGGTTAACGAATTTTCTGAGAAACATACTGATGTATCAACATATCCACTGTCTGGTAAGGGTACGAATTTTAGGCACGATCGTCAAGAATGAAGTAATCTAGAAAAATAATCGTGTTTTTAAGAAAATAGTAATGAGAAAAAATCAATATAAAAAGGATTTATTATAGTGCTGCGTTTCTTAATTTATTTCCATTGACAATATATTTTTCGCCAATGTTTCCCAGTTGCATACCATGCTGTCTGATTTTACCATTCACTTTTTTGAAATAATCTTGACAAAATGCCGATTTGTGTGATAGATTATAAATGTGGTCGTATTTTGTTTTGTTAGTGATATGTTGAAATTACTTTCTCGTTTTGCTTTCGTTGCACACGCTTTTGCGGCGTTGTTTGCTGTTTTTGCCTCCAGCAACCCACTCGGGGGGCGGGGGGGGGGGGATAGCCGCCATAAATG
>JAFUUW010000056.1 GCA_017471265.1 Alphaproteobacteria bacterium | reverse complement strand
ATTCAGATGGCTACAGTAACCAACACCTCTTTGCCAGAAGGGCAAAACAGGGCTAATTGGAGCATTACTGGCTTGGTCTCTTCTGGAAAATTTTGGGGATATGCCCTGCCAAATGCCTATACACCTCCAACGCCAGATAATACGAAATTTGCCGGCTATGCACTGCTGGATCGAGATATGCAGTTTTCTCCTTACAAAGAAGTGAAGGATTACGACAATCGAGAAAGCTTTCTCAAAAATTGCTGCTTATCCGGAGACAAGGTGCACGGCTTGTCTAATCCTCGGGGTTTTTGCCTCGTCAACACGTGCTTTCAGATGTTGCATAACTCAGCTCAGGTTCGGCGGATTGTCGCGGCGTTTAAAAATGGAGATTTGAAGGGGCGATCGAGGGTCGTCAACAAAATTGCCGAAGGTTTTGCGCTGATCGAAAACGGCAACGGCTTGAATGTCGAGGTTTTTAAAAAATACCTGGAAGAGTTCGCGTCTGAAGCGGATAAAGCCAAGGGTTCAGAAATATATGAATGCTTAACAAAAGGAGAAAAAATTACGCCATATTTTCTGGATTGTTTTGTTGCCCTGTTGATAAATGAATGTACGAAGTGCGGAAATGATGTTCTTAGGGGAAATTTTTTGTCTCAAAACATGGAAGTTGTTAAATGTGTTGAGTGTGGCGCCGTAGCTCAATCTTTAGATGAGGATAATGTATTTTCTTTTACAGATGGATGTCCCGATGGCTTGCTTAATTATCTAGGGAAGGCTTGCATACCTGATGGCTGTGAGAGGGGTAATGTTTGTAGCAAGTGCAAACAAAGTAACACTGAGTTCTGTTGGCAAAAATACTTCTACTTCCCGAACATTTTAATTTTGTTGAATATGCCGGCAGATGAGGAAAATCCCCGTTTTTTCAGTTCTTATCCTGAAACGCTAGAACTAACCGACATCGAGGGAGCAAAAAAGTATGAACTTGTTGCTCAAGGAATAGGCAATGAAGGACATAGTTTTTCACGGATTAAATTAAATAACGGAAAGTGGATTACCGTGGACGATGCCCAAGTACTGACGGAGTACCAGGTTCAGCAGAATGGCGACCGTATCAGCGTCAACGATGGGCGCTTCGCCCAGGATGAAAGATGCTGGGGATTGGTATACGAGCAAAGATGAAAAATCCGAAAAGTGGAGTCGTGCTGTAAAAAAACTACATAGAAGGAAGTGATGTTTCAATTTGATGGTGTGATAGAGGAGAGTAATTGCGATTGAAGAATAAAAAAATTACAAAATAATACAAACGTAGAGAATTGTCAAAATTTTGAGGCTGTGGCGATAAAACGGAAGTATCGACATTTAAAGATTTTGTGAACTTGATGAATAACAAAAGGTATTTTGAAATGAATAAATCGGAGATTTGTATTCTAAAAATTGCGAGTTTTACTAGATATCGAAGGTAATGAGTGGATTTTATATAAAACTTTTTTACAATAAATTACAATAAATCGAATTCCGTATCCCCCACACGTGGCTCTCCCACATGAATTGACCATCACTGACGGTTAGGCGTTTGTCATATTGCAGAAAAAAAGGTTGTCGAAAAACCAACAAATAAACCGCCTATTGAAAAGTGATAGTGCGACAGTATGCCGTAGAAAACGGATTAAAAGAGCATCCCCTTAGAATGCGGAAATTCTAAAGTCAGCTATTTATTATATGTCTCTATATATTTTTGTCCCCTCTTTGTACTTATCTGTTCGGGCGTTGCGACAAGCTACTCTCTTGCCCACAGATGTTGTTCCAGGTACCGTTTTCTTAACCAAGCGTCATTCCATATTGAGTTCATTAGGTATGACAGGAGGTGTCAAACTTTTTTAAGAAAAAAGCTTCCTTTTGCTAAGGAAGAAGGCAGTAAAAAGTTTTTTCATAAAAAACAGCGAACGCCAGATCACGCTTAGCTCTCACTGCTTACAGTAAACAACCACAGGCTAGCACTCTTTTCATAAAGAGTGTCAATATTTTCGAAATTTCCCTTGCATCTTTCTGCTAATTCCCCATTTATATATTACGTAAACTTTAATATTACAAAATGTAGCGACATCGAGGTGGGTATGGTGTGTGATCGAAGTTTACATTTTCTCCTATTGTATCTGTATAGTTGGCAGAGGATACCTTCCTTATCACCTTTCGGCAACATTACCGTACAACATCATATATCACATTTTTCGCAAAATATTATGCAATATTCTATATCATATATACTACACAAGCTCTTTCTATATACCATACCTCACATCATAATAAAGTGTTCGCCTAAAAGCGAGGGGCAGTCATCCCACGTTTTGGAAATAAAATCTAAAAGCCTAAATATCTAAATACCTTAAAATTATCGTGCTTATGAGGTTCTTCTTTTTGTATATTTTGGTATTTTTTTATTTCTTTGGATTTTTATTATAAAGCGCTCTTTTGATTGCAAACGTTGTCCTCAATATCTCCTTTTCAATCCTCGGAATTCTACTTGTAACTTTCTGGTAGTATTTCCATTGAGTAGAAAAATAGCAAAAAGATATAATTGGTATTCAAAATAATATATAATAAATGGTGTAAAGCCGACTTGATATCGGTAGTGCATTTCATAGTTTTTTACCGCAGAAGGGGGCAGGGCAGATTGCCCAGAGGTCGTCAATCTTAAAATTATTTCCCGACCACAGTTATGACACATCAAGAATAGCAAATTGTGCCTCATCACAAAGGATGCAAGTTTGTGGTATCGCCGAACTGAACCCTAGCGAACTAGACGAAATCCTGAACGTGCATACCAAACTCGTATTTCCTCATCTATGCCAACTTCAGCACGGAGTTCGCGTGTGTTTCAGATATGAGGTTTTTCTCGATTTTCTTCGCGCAGTCGTCCGCCATTGTTTTGAAGCCCTCACGTTTTGCAAGTTCCTGCAGTTCGAGTTGAGAACTGTTGGTGTAAATCGCGGTTTTCATCTTCGCCGTAATATCCAAAATTTCTGCCACAACTATCCGTCCTCCGCCGAATTTTTTGCGCACCAACCGCTGTGAAATTACAGTCGTAATATTGTCCGCAATGAGAGAATTTGGGATACCGAATTCTTGAAAGCGTGCGATGGCGCCAAAGCTATCATTTGCGTGAACCGTGGTGAGCACCAAATGCCCGGTCATCGAGGCACGTATCGCCATTTTGGCTGTCTCCGCATCCCTGATTTCGCCTATCAAAATGACATCCGGATCTTGGCGTAGTATCGAACGTACGCCATCCGCGAAGCCTATCACCCCCTTCAGAATTTCCGTTTGCCGGACATCCGGGATTTTGTACTCCACCGGATCTTCGAGCGTCATTATGTTTCTCGATTTTTTATCCATCGTCTCGATAAGCGAATATATCGATGTGGTTTTCCCGGATCCCGTAGGCCCGCAAAACACGAGCATACCGCTTTCAAAACTGCACACCTTTTTCAAGTGAGAAACTTGTTCAGGTGAAAATCCAATCTTGTTGATAGATATCAGCCCCTTGTCTTTGCGCAAAATCCGGACGACTACATTTTCGCCATAATACGTTGGATGAAACGATATTCGAAAATCGGCATTACCGAGTTGGAAATGTCCGGATTGAGGACGGCGAGTTTCGGAAATGTCGAGCTTCGCCATAACCTTTGTCGAAATCACGAGTTGATTGAAGTGCTCCAAGTTCAAAATCTTGCGCTCGGTCAATTCCCCATCTATCCGAAACATAATTTGCGCCGTCTTTTCGAAAGGAGTTATATGCATATCTGAAGCTGCAGCACCTATCGCATCGGATATTATCTTTTCGACATCACCATTGTTTCTATGCGTTATTTCTTGAAATTTATGTTTTATTTTTTCTTCCGATGCAATATAGTAAACAGTCCGTGTGTTACGCGTT
>JAFUUW010000055.1 GCA_017471265.1 Alphaproteobacteria bacterium | reverse complement strand
GTTCTCCCCTCCGCGAGCGTATGATGCCAGGAGCAGGAGGGCGAACTGTTAATTGCATTTATCCTTTCTTTTTCAGATTCTCATAATTTATATGATCGAAGGGCTTCTTTACGAGGTGCTCAAAGGCTCCTTGTGCTTCCATAAGATCAAGTTTTGCTTTAGCAACTGGATCAAATGGAGCTACCCAATTATCATCATTAGGAATAAAATATGGTTCAAAAAAATCAAAAAGTGGAATTGACCTAATTCCTCCAGTATGCAAGCCCATCTTTTCGTATAACTTTTCCTCTTCGGTTAATTCTCTATCATGGTAGTAGTGTAATGAATTATGAAACTCTTTATAATCTATCTCTTTCATTCCATTATTTTTCATAAATTCATTTATCAAATTTACAGCCATTCTTTCAAAAAGTGTTTCAATACAACCTGGATATTCATCATCAGATGAGCTAAAACATCCATACCTCCTTCCAATTATGTACGGTATATAACACCTGTTCAACGCTGGAGTAAGCGTTTCAAATATTACACTTATTGGCTGCTCCCAAAATTCGCGAGGTTTAAAATTTTTGCCTTTAAATATTTCGACATCCATCTCGTAGTGAGCGGCAGCCTGTTTGTATCTTTCATTGATCTTGTTAATGTCTACATTTTCGTAATATTCCTTATACATTCCCGTCAAATCATATCCTTTAATAGAAAACGATATTTCTGATTTCTCCTGCATAGTTTCTTTTTTGTTGCTCTCCATAGCTTCCAAATTCAAGTTTAAGAACGAAAGCAACATGCCTGAGATGGCGACAATCCCCAGAAGTTTCCTCATTTTTTATCTCTTCAAAAAACTATCTCCATCTCAGGATTTCATACGTCAAAATCCGAAGTCAACAAAATTTATTAAAATTTTATCCAAACCGATAAGGTATTCCGGATTTGATGAATCTTTTCGCAGCTCTTTTTCCAGAAGTTTTGTTCTGTGGTATACCCTTTGATACATTATAATCCCTGGATATTTTTTCTTGAATGCTTCATATAAATTGCTATTCAATGGATCGCAATAAAGCCTATTATCTATCAATCTTGTCCCAGCTATGGTGCAAAGTTCTTCATCATTTACCCACAGTTTTTTCAGATGTTCTAACTTATTGGCATTAAATTGTATTTTGTTTGCATCGTAGATGTAATTTAAAGCAGCGTTTTTTCCCGTTTGGCTGTATCCAATGGCGTAGTGAAACGCATGCAACAATTCATGAAATAAATAAGAATTTTTACTGTACTTGTGTGGAAATAGCTTGCCATTGAGATACACCACAGCAGCAGTCTCTGTAATTTCAGGCGAATTTAGGTATATACAAAAATCGTTATGGCAGAATTGAGTTTGTTTCCCGCCCACATTAATATTTTTTCCACATTCGTCCTTGATATACTCCGGCTCTCTGTCATCCACGAATATCCTTAGCCTCTCCTTCGGCATATTATGTCTGGCTTGGTATAGCAGACATAGAGTGAGCTTGCCGACAGGGTTGTCAGCTATTTTTTCCAATGCCGGAAGAATGGTATCCGGTTTATGTGAATAATCTACAAACTCTGGCAATTTGGATTTTATATCCGCCTTATTCCAGCCGTCTTGCATATATTGTGTATACGGTAACCCAGGGGAGTTGAGATGTTTTATCAGCTCCTCCTCTCCTCCCCGGGCGTATGACGCCAGCAATAGTAGGGCGAGGGTTAGAGTTATCAGCAGATCAAGTATGCATCCTAGTTTTGGACACCTGAGCGCTGTATTTTGTGCATTGTTATTATTGTTTTTCATTTGTATTCTCCTTTGAAAATTTGTAAAAAGTTGTGATGTGGAGATCGAGAGGTGGCGATAAAACGCCGATAAGAAATTACTGAAAAGTTTTGAGAAAAGTTTGGAAGTTCAGTACCCGACCTCCACTAAGTTCAGGTTAGGGGATTTTCCACCACCAGGTCAAAGAATAAAAAGTCCCAAAAAATTTGCGATAAATTTGATAGATAATACCCGTGCTTTCCGTAGCTGGTGGAAAATGGTTATGTCTTGGCTGAAAAATGCAATTTTTCAGAAAAGATTAACGAAATTTTAATCAATTTGTGGCTAACCTATCGATAGGATAGTGTGATAATAGACTGCAATGGTTCTATTACGACATTGAGGGTGACTATGCCAGAGAGTAGACAACACACGTTGGACAGGGTGAGAAAGCCGAGAGTTCATATAACTTATGACGTTGAAATAGGGGACGCTATTGAGAAAAAGGAGCTTCCGTTTGTTGTTGGTGTTTTGGCGGATCTTTCTGGTAATCCCGAAAATCCACTGCCGAAAATGAAAAACCGTAAGTTTGTCGAGATAGATCGGGACAACTTTATGGACGTTATGGCAGTTATCAATCCGCGATTAGTTATTCGAGTTGCAAACAAGTTATCAGATGAGAACCCGGAGATAAGTATCGAGTTGCGTTTCAAGGATATGTCGGATTTTGAGCCACAAAACATTGCAAAGAATATACCTGCCCTAGCGGCGCTCTATCGAAAAAGGACGAACCTAAAAAATTTGATAAGCAAGATGGATGGCAACGATCCTCTTGAAGCTATTCTGACGCAGATAATGAGAAACAACGATAATATGCAGAAGCTGAAAGGGGAGTTAGATGCTCGAGCAGCAGCAAACCCGGCGCCAGCTGAAGGTGCGGAAGCTGCAGCGGAGACGCCTGAGGCGTAATGTATTTGGGAGAGAGGGAAAATGGCGGATGAGATAATCGTAATACCTGAAGAAGCAAATCTCTTGGATATATTGCTTCATGAGCGAAAGATGGCGCGGTTTCCCGAGCAGGAGGAGACGGCTATAGAGCTCTTGATCGAGTTCATTAACGAACTACAGGATCTCAAAGAAAGCCCCGCTGAGCAGGAAGTTGTTGCGTTTTTGACAAGGCGAATAGCCGAATTAGACGAGCTCTTGACTGAGCAGATTAACGAGATACTGCACCACCCGAGCTTCCAGAAACTTGAAGGCTCATGGCGCGGACTGCACTACTTCGTCATGAATACGGAAACGAGCACGCGCCTAAAAATACGCCTGATGAATGCATCTATGAAGGATATCCGAGACGATTTAACGAAGGCGATAGAATTTGACCAAAGTGCACTGTTCAAGAAGATATATGAAGAGGAATATGGAACATTCGGTGGGGCACCGTATTCGTGCCTCATCGGTGATTTCGAGTTCACCAATCATCCGCAGGATATCCAATTTCTCGAGCATATGTCGGGACTGGCAGCAGCCGCTCACACGCCTTTCATAGCGTCAGTATCATCACTTTTCTTCAACTTGGACAAATTTGAGGATATGCCACTTCCACGCGACCTGGCAAAGATATTCGAGTCCCCTGATTATATAAAATGGAATTCCTTCAGAAATACGGAGGATTCACGATATATAACTCTGCTTTTGCCGCGGATACTAATGAGATTGCCATATGGGGCAAGTACGCTACCTGTTGCAGAGTTTGATTTCACAGAAGACGTTGGTGTTGGAGATACAAACAGATTCTGTTGGGGAAATCCCGCATATGCACTCGGGCAGAGAATAACTAGCGCCTTCGCGAAGTATAGCTGGACTGCAGCTATCCGAGGAGTTGAAGGCGGTGGAATGGTCGAAGGATTGCCGACCTATGTCTTCAAGACGCTGGATGGAGACAAAACCGTGAAGTGCCCAACAGAAGTAGCGATAACCGACCGTCGTGAAAAGGAGCTGAGCGACCTCGGCTTTATATCGGTTTGCTACTGCAAGGGATCGGATTATGCCGTCTTCTTTGGTGGACAGACAACGCAGAAACCGAAGGTATACAACCTCGATGATGCAAATGCGAACGCGTCCATTTCGGCACGGATAACCTATATGCTTGCCGCGTCGAGATTTGCCCACTACATCAAGGTGATAATGCGCGACAAGATTGGCTCATTCTTGACGAAGGAAAACGTTGAGGCATACCTAAATACGTGGTTGTCATCGTACGTCCTATTGAATGATGACGCACCAGCGCACTTGAAGGCGGCTTATCCTTTGAGGGAAGGGCGAATAGACGTCTACGATGTTCCGGGCTCTCCGGGGACATACCGTTCGGTCATATACCTCAGACCGCATTTCCAGATGGAAGAGTTGACGGCATCCATACGGCTGGTCGCAACATTGCCGGCACGAGCTGGGTAAACTGAGGTCGGTATGCTTGCTTCGGTTCGACTCGTAACTCTAGCCCTTGCAGCGGCAATGCTCTGCTTTGGAGCCTTTGCCCAAGGAGATATCGTAACAAAGCGGGAGCTAACGAAGGTTATTGAGAGAAAAGCCGACGAATTTCGGAAAAATGGAGCGGAAGCGGTTATCCAGAAGCATTCAGATACAATCGTTTTGATACACTCCATTAGTAACCAAGCAGAAGATGACGGCTTAATTTACAATGCGGCAGCACGGCAACGTACAAAAAAACATCACTACAGGCACGGTGTTGTCTCGGGCGTTATGCTCTCGAAAGACGGAATAATCTGTACGACGCACTCTGGAATAATGAATGCTGACGAGTTGATTGTATCGGTCAAGAGTGAACAGAGACCAGAGAGCGGTGATAGCCAAATGATTATGGGAGAGAACGACTACAAAGCGCGTCTTATAAAGACGATCCCAGAGCTGAACTTGGCGTTTCTTAAAATAACTCCGCCAAAGAATTTGCCAGGCGGGTTCCGAAATGTGCAGTTGGGAAATGATTCCAAATTGGCTAACAAGAAGGATGTCGTGCTGCTGAATGGTGCGGTTGTTATAGGGAAGGCTAG
>JAFUUW010000054.1 GCA_017471265.1 Alphaproteobacteria bacterium | reverse complement strand
TGTACTGATTTGCCCATCCGCTAAGCCGTCAAGCCACGCTGCGCCTATTCGGCTTGCTTTTCGGACTTCGTCCTTCAGGCTTGACTGCCGCTCGGCAAATCAGATCCTTTTTCTCGTCCCTTTTGGAAAAAAACAATAACAAGTACGAAACTTTAAGTGTCGTACCCTGCCCGAAGTGTCGATACACGACGCAAAGTGGAAGCTTCAGGTTACTTTCCATATCCTGGAGCCAAGAGGGATAGCCTGATAGAAATGCCAAAATTTATAAATTGGAAAGGAGTTATGACGAATGCGTATCAAATCGCATACGCCTACCTTCGATTTAAAATTTTTGCGATAAATCGGTGGAGGGGAAAGATAATTTATTTTCACTTCATAATATCTTGCATAAATAGTATCTAGAACAATTATGTGAAACTGTAATCTTGTAAAAATTAAATTTTGAAATTGTTTTTAAGGGCGTTTATACCGATTATCGTGCACTGTCAGATACCTGAAACGATAAGGCGTATTGAGAGAATTCTAATAAATGTAATTTTTTGAAGTAAAAAGTCAACAACATTCTTTCCTACAATAGCGTATTTTGGTTTTAATAAACTATTTCAAACAAATCTCAAACTTTAACAATCGTATCAAACATTTCCACCGCCTGTTGCAGTTTGCTTTCGGATTTTGCTTCGAACATTACGCGGGTAAGTGGCTCTGTTCCAGACTTACGCGCAATTATACGCCCGGCTTCTTTCAACATCTCATTTTGTATTTTGGAAATAACATTTGAAATTGCCGGGTCTTCCAGATCGAGGGAACCCGGTACATTCCGCATGACCTGTGGGTATGGAGTATAGAACTTTCGCATCTCACTTGCCTTGGACTTTGTCTCAATCAGATAAGCCAGCACTTGAAGTGCCGCTATACATCCATCTCCGGTCGTTGCGTAATCGCTCAAAATAATGTGTCCAGATTTCTCACCGCCGACATTTGCGTTCGTCTCAAGCATTTTTTGAATTACGTACTTGTCTCCGACATCGGAGCGTAATAACGTCAGTTCCTGAGAATTCAGGTACTTCTCCATAGCTAAGTTCGACATAGTCGTTGTGACGATGTTATTTCCTTGCAGTTTGCCGGTATGAGCCCAGTTGGTTGCGATTGCGGCAATCAGGAAATCGCCGTCAACAACCTCTCCGCATTCGTCAACAACAATTAGTCGATCGGCATCCCCGTCCAGAGCTATACCTATATCTGCCCGATGTTCAATGACGGTTCGTTGCAAAAGTTCGGTATGCGTTGCGCCGCAGTTGCGATTTATGTTCAATCCGTCGGGAGCATCCCCCACTCGCACAATGTCCGCACCAAGTTCCCAAAGCACCTGAGGGGCAATCTTATAAGCCGCTCCATTTGCGGTATCGACAACTATCTTAAATCCGGACAAGCTCAAATTTCGAGGGAATGAGCTTTTCACAAACTCAACATATCGTCCTGCGGCATCGTCAAGACGTTTGGCTTTTCCCATATGCTCGCCCGACGCTAGATTTGGATGTTCGGAAAATATGTGGCTAATTGCAAATTCATCCTGCACGGAGATTTTGAAACCACGAGAGTTGAAGAATTTTATGCCATTATCGTGAAACGGATTGTGAGAGGCAGATATAACAACTCCCAAATCCGCTCTCAGGGATCGTGTCATAGAAGCAACTGCAGGCGTCGGTATAGGCCCGAGTAGGACAACATCAGCTCCGGCGGAAATAAAGCCAGCTGTAAGAGCTGGTTCGAGCATATACCCGGAAAGGCGTGTATCTTTACCGATAACTACCGTAAATTTGCCATTGACGCTTTGATGCCCAGCGGATGCGTAATAATTGACAGCGGCAGCAGCCAGCTTCATCGCATTATTCGGGGTTATATAACCCTCGTTAGCTCGACCACGCACCCCATCTGTGCCGAAAATGTTTGTCATATCAATCCTCGTTGGCTCCAGTTTCCGGAAGACCACCGAGGCGAAACTCGTCAAGCGAATTATCAGTACTCTTCACCGTCTCAAGTTCCTTACCTTCGAAGAGCAGCTTAACCTCCTCCCCGGTCAAAGTTTCAACCTCAAGCAACTTCTTTGCTATTGTCTCAAGTTTATCGCGGTTTTTTATGACAAGCTCTTTGACTTCTTTGTATGCGGCATCAAGCAAACTTTTGACCTCAGTATCGATAATTTCGGACGTCTT